>JAITBE010000039.1 GCA_031283755.1 Spirochaetaceae bacterium | reverse complement strand
GATGGTTTTGCCGAAGGGAATGCCGAGGTTGAGCGGCTCATTGAAAGAACCCGGACCGTCCTTGAACGGGCTCAGGATAAACGGGTGGAAATACTGGCGGAAACAGAACAACAGATCATCGATCTGGTGCTCCTTATTTCCCGGAAAGTGATCAAGGTTATTTCGGAAAACCAGCGGAATGTGGTGATTTCCAATGTAGTCCAGGCTTTGCGGAAGGTCAAAGGCCGGGGTAATATCATTATCAGGGTAAATCTGGTGGATATAAAATTAACCACCGAGCATACTAAAAAATTTATACAGCTCCTGGAAGGAACCCAGTCCGTTCAAGTAGTGGAGGATTCCTCGGTTGATCCCGGGGGTTGTATTATTGAAACCGATTTTGGTGATGTAGACGCTCGAATTTCCAGTCAGCTTGCGGAACTGGAGTCTAAGATCCTGGAAATGTCTCCGATAAAAACTATGACCAAAAGCGGTTCCTCCGCTCCGGGCGCCTGAATATGGAAGCTACCGTCATCGCTAAATATCTGGATGTCGCCGAAAGGGTAGACCCCATAAAATATGTCGGCCGGGTAATAAAGGTACAGGGGCTCCTTATTGAAAGCCGCGGTCCCCAGGTTATTATGGGGGAAGTCTGCCGCGTCGAAGTTCCCAGGGGTAAGGGCCTTATTCAAGCGGAGGTGGTGGGCCTCCGGGAAGAAGTGGTACAGCTTATGGCCTTTGAAGAAACCGCCGGGCTTGAAGTGGGGAGCCGGGTGATCGCCTCCGGCAGCTGCTTGGAAGTAAAGGTCTCGGATAAATTACAGGGCAGGGTTTTGGATGCCCTGGGGAACCCTATCGACGGAAAAGGGGATATTGAGTCCCCCTGGCGTTATCCCGCCGTGGCAATACCCCCGGACCCGCTGAAACGAAGGCGGGTAACCCAGCGGATCGCCACCGGCGTCCGGGCCATAGACGGCCTTTTGACCGTAGGCAGGGGGCAGCGGATGGGTATTTTCTCCGGGTCCGGAGTGGGTAAGTCCAACCTTTTGGGGATGATCGCCCGGAATACCAACGCCGATGTGAACGTGGTCGCCCTTATAGGAGAGCGGGGCCGGGAGGTAAACGATTTTATTGCAAACAATCTGGGGCCGGAAGGATTAGCCCGGACCGTAGTGGTGGTTTCCCCCTCAAATTCACCCCCTCTGGCACGGATCCGGGGGGCCTATGTGGCTACCGCGGTGGCGGAATACTTTCGGGATCAGGGACGGGATGTGATGCTCCTCTTTGATTCGGTTACCCGTTTCGCCCGGGCCCAGCGGGAGATAGGCTTGGCCATCGGGGAACCCCCCGCAACCCGGGGGTATACCCCCAGTGTTTTTGACTCCATGCCCAAGCTGCTTGAGCGTTGTGGTACTTCCGACCGGGGTACCATCACCGGCTTTTACACTATCCTGATAGATGCCGATGATATGGATGACCCCGTGGCGGATACCGTCCGGGGAATCCTGGACGGCCACATCGTGCTTTCCCGGCGTCTCTCCCAGGCGTATCACTATCCCGCACTGGATATCCTGGGGAGTGTTTCCCGGCTTGCTCCTGTGGTATCAGGTCCGGTTACCAATAAGGCCGCCGGGTACATACGGAGACTCCTGGCGGTTTACACCGAGGCTGAAGACCTTATCAATGTAGGGGCTTACCATGCCGGTTCTAATCCCGCCATTGATGAAGCGATAGCCAAAAAAAAAGCTATCGATGATTTTCTTATTCAAGAGGTTGATGAAAAATCTTCGATGACGGAGACCCTTTCGGCTTTGGCGAAAATCTCCCATATAGAGATACCGGCAGAGGAAATGGAGGTCTATAAAAAATCATCCCCCGCCGGAGATGTTTTTGTGGAAACTCCTCCTGGTTTTGATGCCCTGTTGTAAGGGGATGATGAAGGGTGAAACGGTTTAGATTTAAACTTGAAAAAGTTTTGGACCTGCGGATCCACCGGGAACGGGAAACAAAAATAGCCCTGGGTAAAGCGATCGGGACCCTTTCCCTTATTGAGCATAACCTGGAAGAATTAGCCCGGGAACGGTTCAATGCAGGGGAGGAGCGGTTTTCTCCCGCCTATGGGACGGCGGATATTTTAGTCCATGATTTATACATCCGCCGGCTGGAAGAAACCCAAGACCGGCTTTTACAGGAAGCGGCTGCGGCGGAACTCAAGGTTGAGGAAGCCCGGGACGAATATCTGGATGCGTCCCGGGATCGGAAGGTTCTGGATAAACTTAAAGAAAAACGCTGGGGGGAGTACCGTAAAATCAGGGAAGCTGAGGATATAAAAAACCTGGATGATATTTCCGGGGGCGCTTCGGCCAGGAAGATGACCGCCAACAGAGACATATAGGCAGGAATACCCTGCTACCGCAGGGTCCGCAGAAGGGTCCGCAATTCAGGGTCCGTCATGGGAACGCCGGACCCGGTGGTTTCCGTTTTTTGGGTTTGTTGAATAATTTCGTCCCCCGGCGTCACCCGGTCAAAAAATCCGTTTCGGCTTATGGTACCGGAGGATACCTCTTCGTCAATATTATTGATAGCCAGGGTTCCTACTACATCCTCCTCCGCGTAATAGAGTCCTATCCCCTCATTGAGAATCAGCGGCCGGCCTTTTTTTACGATCTCATAGACCGCATTTTCCGTGACCCCGTCCGCCTTGCCCTTATCCATAAGGCCTTGGGCAGCCCTGCGTTGTACCAGCTCTCCCCGGAAGGGCAGAGATGCCCCAAGTTGTTCCACAATACTCCGGGAGGCGTTCCGCAGCCGGTCCGCCCCGGTTCTGAAGGTCGAAAAGGCCAACGCCGGAGAACCGGTACGGCCCACAAAAAGTTCCCCCCGGAGGGAGAGATCCCGCTCGCTTTCACCAGCCGTGATTATTAAAAAATAATCCGCCCCCCCCTCCCGGGCGGTCCGGAAAGCCTGGGAAAAAGAGGCTTGTCGTAATTCCATATCCATGGGTTGTATGTTCCGGTCATGGATGAGCAGATCCTTGATATAGGCGGAGGCCACCGCTCCGGCATCGACATGAAAAAAAGCGGATTGGGAATTTACCGAAAAAACCGCCACCTTCCAATGCCGCCGGGACAGTTCAATCGGATCCACAGACCAGCGTCTAAAAAGGGCATCAGATAAAAGGGCATCGTAGGTTTCCACCGCATCGTTAACCGTGAGATCCGCCATACCCCGATCCTGCAGAAAACGCAGTTCCTCCAGATACCGGGCAGGATATCCCTGGATCCGCAGCAGTTCCGCGTACTCCCGCCGATCCTGGGCATAAGGGTTCAGCCTTAAACCCCGGCGGTATTCAAAAAGGGCCTGATCCACCAGATTGCGGGAACGGAAATCCCGGGCCCGGGCAAAATGCCAGGCGGCCCAACGGATACGACCGGGATTTTCCAGGCCGGTACTGCCGATAAGGGCTTCTTCCAAGGCGGAACGGATAAATTCATCATCAGGATCTATGGTGGAAGCCGCGGAAAGGACCACGATGGCCTCGGAATTCCGCCGCAGCCGTATATAAGACATACCCTTAAGATACCAGGCGCTTGTATCGTTCCGGTTCAGGGCAATGGCCTCATCGGCAAGGCGGGCGGCCTCTTCGTATTGACCCGATCTATAGCGAAGAGATGCCAGGAGGGATCGGGCGGGACCATATCCATTTTTGTAAAACAAGGACTGTTCCACATACCGGATCGCTGTGGGGAACCGTTCCGCCTTGGCATTAAGATAGGCGGCGTAATAATAAATCCGGTAATCCCCGGGATGGGCGGCCAGTGCCCGTTCAATATAGGAAAGGGCCCCCGCGGTATCTCCCAAGGAACCTAAAACCAGGGCCAGGGAGACAAGGAGCCGCCGGTCATCAGGGTAACGCCGGACCGCATCCCGGTAGCGGACAACCGCGTCTCCCGCTCTGCCCCGGGCTATATCTAACTCAGCCTGGGCGAAGAGGGCTTCCTTGTTGTAGGGCTCCCGGGCAAGAACCTCGGCGATAATCGCCGAGGCCCCGTCAAGCCGGCCCAGGGCGACCAGGATAAAGGCTTCCAGGTTTGCCAAATTCAGGTTTCCCCGGGCCAGGGTCCGGGCTTTCCGTATCCAACTCAGGGCCTGATCGAATTCTCCCAATTCATAGTAACCCTCTGCCAGGGCGGCGGTCCCCTCGGCGTGGGCCGGGTTAAGCCGGAGACATTCCAAAAAGGATTCGGTGGCGGAATACCAGTCCTCGCCGGTCATATAGGAACGGCCCTGCTCGTAATAAAAAGCGGCCCCGGCCTGGGCATGGAGCATAGGACTGCCCCTGAAAAAAAGGACCGCCAAAAAAAGAACTAAAAGGAAGAGCCGGAGAGCCGGGGGATACCGCCTCATGGGTTATCCTCTTTTTTTTGGACTATTTTTACCGTATTGATCTTATGGCCTTCCATATCCTGAATGATAAATTCATATCCTCCATGTTCAGCCTTTTCATATTTTACCGGGATTTTACCAAAAAGGTCAAAAACAAACCCCCCCAGGGTATCAAAATCTTCAACCGGCAATTCCACTCCGATCTCCTTGACGAGATCCTCCAAATTGACCCGGGCATCGCAGAGGTAAACCCCCTCGCCTAATTTAAGTACATCTTCGGTCTCGTTGTCGAATTCATCCTGAATATCCCCGACTATCTCCTCAATGATATTTTCCATACAGATGATTCCCGATACTCCCCCGTATTCATCCACCACCACGGCGATATGAACCCGGCGGCGCCGTAATTCCCGAAGAAGATCCCCGATACGTTTTGACTCGGGGACAAAAAAGGGTTTTCTCAAGAGATTCCGGATGGTAATGGAACCGTCATGAACCAGACTTTTCAAAACATCCTTGACATAGAGGATCCCCACCACATTATCGATGGTTTCTTTATAAACCGGAAAACGGGAATGTTCGCTGTCGGCAATCCGCTGCAATAGTTCGTCCGTCCCGGCGCCTATTGAAAGAAATACCGTATCTATCCGGGGAACCATAATTTCTTTGACCGTGGTATCCGTTAACTCCATCACCCCCCGGATCATATCCTGCTGATCCGATGCCAGGGTTTGGTAAATTTTAGGGTCTATTTTGGTATCATTTTTTTTGAAAAGTTTCATAAAAACCCCTGGACTCATAAAAGAATATGCTCCCCGGCTAATTCCGCCAGGAGACGTTCCTGTAATTGAAGCATGGGTTCGGTCTGATCATTGGTCTTATGATCATATCCATCCAGATGAAGAATACCATGAATTAAGAGACGGCGTAACTCTTCATCCTGGGAAACGTGAAAATATTCTGAGTTTTCCGCAAGGAATTCCAGGGATATGACCACATCTCCGGGCAAATACCGGCTTTTCCCTGTCTTGTCGTCGGGTATGGCGGCTCCCAGGGTAAAGGAAAGAACATCGGTGGCCTCGTCGTTGTTTCTGAAACGGGCGTTAAGGGAACGAATATAGGCATTATTACAGAGTAAGACCGAAAGATCCCAGCCGTCCCGGTGTAAACAATCCAATACCCGTAGAGAATAAGCGTGGAGACGGTTTTCCCAGGATGGGAGGGGAACCTCTTCTGCCTGTACCGCAACCCGGTTCATGGGTAGCCCCCGTCGGAGACCTCCCGGCCGCTGCCGGAAACCGGTATTTCCCTGGAGGAGAACTTGGGATATTCGATTCGGGAATGATAGTACCCCGCCAGGACCCGGACAAAAGCGTTTTTTATGGTTTCCAGGTCCCGAAATGTCAATTCCGACTCCGCAAGCTGCCCATGTTCGACCTTGGCCATGATCAGCTCCTGAATAAATTTTTCCAGTTTGGAAGCGGTAGGCTTTTTAAGGGTCCTGGCGGCGGCTTCGGTTACGTCGGCGAGCATTACCACCGCCGATTCCCGGGAACGGGGGGGCCTGCCCGGATAGGTAAAATCTTCCATATTGACTTGGGATTCCCGTTTAAGGGCCTCGTGGTAAAACCAGCTTATCACCGAATTACCGTGATGTTCGGCGATGATATCCATTACTTCCTGGGGCAGCCCGAGGCATCGGGCCTTTTCTACCCCCAGTTTTACATGACTGCGGATCACCGTGGCCGAAAGCCGGGGGACGATATCGTCGTGTTTATTATAGGCGGTCTGATTTTCCACAAAATAATCAGGCTGTTCCATCTTTCCAATATCGTGATAATAGGCGCCGACCCGGGCGAGGAGGGCATTTGCCCCAATTTCCTGACAAGCCGATTCGGCCAAATTCGCCACCATTACCGAATGGCTGTAGGTACCGGGCGCGACGGTAAAAAGCCGCTTCAGGATAGGGGAATTAAGGTCCGAAAGCTCTATCAGCCTGAAAATAGTTGCCGCGTTGAGGAGATGCTCCATGAGGGGGAGGAATCCTAAAACCAACATGCCTGAGCCGATACCGTTAAAAGCTCCCGCGAATATAATGATCGGATATTCGGCGAGGGAACTTTTTTGGAGAAGGAGGATCACCACCACCGCGATACTATTGGCAACGGCTATCATAAACCCCGCCTTAACCAAGTCCATCCGTCGTTCCGCTCCCTGGAGGACATAGGATGCGGTAATTGCGGAGGTGAGGGTAAAGATATAGGAAAAACTGTCGAAAGCTCCGGTCAAAAAAGCCCCCAAGGGCAGGACCATCGCCAAGGCAACCGACATTCGAAAACCGATCAATATGGAAGGAAGCATGACCATCAAGGCGGTGGGGATCAGAATAGCCACCGGAAAATCCCGGATTTCAAAGGTAATACCGCTTACCAGGGTCGCGTAGGTAAAATAAAAGAAAATCAGGGCGGATAAAAAGTAAACTTCCCGGGGAGTTAAGAGCCTGCCCACGATACGGCGGCCTCCTAAAAAAATAAATAAACCGTAGATCAAAAGGAGGATCAGGATGTTTCCGATGATAATCCGGAGGTCCTTCCCGGAAAGGGACATATTCAGAGCCCGGAGCTTAATCATATCCTCAGGGCTTATGACAAATCCCTTTCGTATTATTTGTTCCCCCCGTTGAATTTCTTTCTTAACCGGCTCAAGATTCGCCCTGACTTCCGCCAGGCGCTGTTCCGTATCTTCCGATGAAAAAAAGACATTTTCCTTGATAAAGGGGGAAAGGAAATCCGGAACAACCAAACCAAAGGCGGCGGGGTAATCTGCCCCGGCAACAAACCGGGTAATTTCTTCCCGCGCATTGGTTTTGGTCAGGAGTTGATTGAAGGGTATTTTTTCCCGTTCGGTCCTGGAGCCTGAATTATGAAGCAACTCCACCAAATCGGGATTGTATATTTCCAGTCCCGTTTGAGGCAGGGCAAAAATACCGGTCTCGATCAGGTGTTCCAAAATGGATAAACTCTGGATACTAAAAGTTGACCGGTCAGGGGCATTAAAAAAACCTTTCAGGGCTTCATTAAAAAAGATTCCGGGAAATTTCGCGTGAACGGCTAATTGATAGGTCTCTAAGGAAGCATTTTCTTGAAAAGACTTCTCTGAAAAGGTGATGAACTCGTTATAGGTGGTCCGCATCTCGGCACTGGAAGTATGGTTGTATTTAAAGACCGCCGGAACTAACCGTTCCTGGGCCGCCAGTCTGAGGGCAGTGGCCTCTTCATCAATATAAGAAACGGATATTTCCGCATTTACATCCCGCTCGGCTACCTTGCCCGCTTCAAACTCCCGTGAATTCCGGTGAAAGCCTCCGTCTTTTCGCATACCGCCGATTATCACCAGCGAGGAAAGGATAAAAGCGATAACTGTAGCCAAGGCAGGCCCCAGTCTAAGCCGGGAAGGCCGTAAGGTTTTAAAAAAGATGCTGCCGCCCAAATCGGCATTATTTCTTTTCATTATCATAGGCTTGTATAATTTTCTTAATCAAGGAATTCCTGACCACATCGGCGGTGTTAAGATAAGCTATATGGAGTCCTTCTATGCCGGATAAAATGGAAAGGGCATGTAAAAGCCCGGAGTCGATCCGTTTGGGGAGATCGATTTGGGTAATATCCCCGGTAATTACCGCACGGGCTCCCTGTCCAATCCGGGTAAGGAACATCTTCATCTGCTCTTTGGTAGTGTTTTGGGCTTCATCCAGAATTATCATGCTGTCGTTGAGACTCCTCCCCCGCATATAGGCCAGAGGAGCAATTTCTATGGACCTGGTTTCCTCCATCCGGCGTATGGTTTCATAGGGTATCAGGGATTCCATGGCGTCATAAAGGGGGCGCAGATACGGATTAATCTTCTGCGTCAGATCCCCGGGCAAAAATCCAAGGTTTTCCCCGGCTTCTACTACCGGACGGGTTAATACCAGTTTGCGTATCGTTTTTGATAATACCAATCGCAGGGCTTCGGCGATGGCAAGATAGGTCTTTCCTGTACCTGCGGGCCCCACGCAAAAGGTTATATCGCGGGACCGTATACCCTGGATGTACAGGGCCTGATTCCTCGTCCGGGGAAAGACCCGGTTAAACCCATGGGGAATTTGAATGAGGGCTTCCCGCATAAGCTCCGGGCCGCTCGTAAGGGATAGATCCCCCCCCTTCGATTCTTGGCCTTCCTCCGGAACTTCACCTTCCCGGGACTGTACTCTGTCCCCGCCAAAGGGGGGGAGTACCCCGGCCAGAGCCTGAACATATTCCGGGGAAGGACTTTGTCCCTCCCGAACCGCGGCTATTAGATTATCCATCATCGTTTGGAAACGCCGGACCCTGACTTCGTCAACCCCTTCCAGCCGGATCTCGTTCCCCCTCGTCGCGATACGACCCCCCAGGGACCCTTCAATAACCTTCAGGTTCCCGTCATTGGCGCCGCACACTCCGGACAGAACCTCTCGGCTGTCCAAAACGATGGTAATACTATCCTCCAAATAAACCTCTATGAGGGCAGTTTAATCCCCCCCGAAAAGGAAGTCAATAGTTATGCGTAAGATAGTTATGCGTAAGAATCCGGTATTTTGACCGTTCATCCGGCTTAGACAGGGAGGCAGGGAATTTTCCTTCTTTCCCGGTTTACAAAGGCTGTTCAAGATCCGGTATTTTTAACAAGCCCTTATCGTCAACATGGGTTAAAACACCGGATTTTGTATTGTTAAACCCCGCTCAATATTGTAGATTGTAAATCATGGAGAAAAAAATTTGGCACGGGAACAGATAGCCCCCACAAAAAGTAATCTTCTCCGGGTAAAGGAACGGCTTGTCACCGCCGAGGAAGGTTATGACCTGCTGGAGCAGAAGCGGGAGATCCTTGTCATGGAGCTCATGCAAAAGGTGGAACAGGTAAAACTTCTGGAACGGGATTTAGATGCCCGGGTGTCCACCGCCTATCCCGCTTTAAAACGAATGCTCATCGTGGTAGGGAGGGAACGGGCAGCCCGGCTTTCTCAAAACATCCGTTATCGTTTTGAATTGCGGGAAAAACGGATCCTCGTGGCGGGAATGAACCTCCCCAGCCTTGAAGTCCGCCTTCCCAATGCGGAATTAAAATATTCTCCGGCGAATTCATTTGCGGAATGTGACGAAACCGTGTTAGAATTCTTTGAGTTATTGAAGATCCTCACCGAATTGGCGGCGGTCAGAACTATTACTTGGCGGCTTGCCCGGGAGGTGCGTAAAACTCAGAGGAGGGTAAACGCCCTTGAAAAAATGGTGATCCCTACCGCCAGGGATACCAGGTTGTATATTGAATCGGCGCTTGAAGAAAGGGACCGGGATGCCTTCTTCACCAGCAAATTATTAAAAAAGAAAGGAGTTGCCAGTGCAACCGTTAGGGGTAAAGCATGATTAAGCCATTATTCTCCAATATCGTTGTCGCGGTTTCGGGTTCCGACGCTTCCATTCTGGCCGCAAAGTATGCCATAGTCATGGCAAAGCTTTATCGCTGTCGCCTTTCTGCGGCCTATGTAGTGGATACCGCTACCATCCGTCAGCTCACCTTAAGTAAAATCTTTATTCAGGAAGAAAGCCTGGACTATGAAAAGAGCCTTGAGGCAAATGGGGAGCGGTATCTTTCTTTTGTGGAGGAATTAGCCCGGGCAAAGGGCGTAAAGATCGAGCGGGAAATGCGCCGGGGCGCGGTATATACGGAAATTCTTGGGGTGGCGGATGAAAAAAAAGCGGACCTCATTGTTTTGGGGGGATGGGAAAAAGACCGGAGCGCCCGGGATATTATTTCCCATGCCCACCGGGAAATCATGGTGAATGCCAAATGTTCGGTGTTTCTTGTCAAGGAGCCGTCTATTGATCAGATTTATAAACAAGCTTAAAGGGAGGTTCCTTTCGCAGCCAAAAGCCAAAGGACATAGGGTATGAGGATAGTAATTATAAGCGCCCCGGCGATACGGAAAGCCGTTCCCGATTATGTGACCGCCCTGGCAAAGGGTGTGGAATCCATGGGGCACCGGGTGGATGTATTGGATGCCTGGACCGAAGACGGTTTCAGACTGCCGGGATATGAATATATCGTGGTTACCGCCGAGCCGGTATCGTTATTTGGGGGAAAGCTCCCCGAAGTGATCCCCAAGGTATTGGCGGCAGGCAGTAGCTTGGGGGGCAAAAAAAGCGCCGCCTTTCTGAAAAAAACCAGCCCCTTTACCACAAAAGCGTTATCGAACCTTATGCGGGCCATGGAAAAGGAGGGAATGTTGGTGAATTGGAGTGATATTATTCTCTCCGCCGCCCAAGCGGAATTTTTAGGGAAACGAATAGGAGCATAGGGAGGGCGGAGGCTTGTTTCTCTCGTAATATTTATACATGATGGATAATTATTATAGTCTCCTGGGGATAACACAAAATGCTTCCCCCCAGGATATTAAAAAGGCTTTTCGTGAACAGGCAAAGCGGTTACATCCCGACATTGCCGGGGCGCCGACGGCGGAAAAGATGCGGAAGCTCCTTACCGCCTACGAAGTTCTCTCGGACCGGGAAAGACGCTATGAATATGACCGGGCGTACGGCCGTTTTATCGATACCTATCATTTTGATTACCGGACTTTCCTCCGGGAACGGCCAGATGATCCCGGAAATCAGGCAAAGCTGGTGTTTTTTAGCCTCCTCCACCTGGAAGAGGAGGAAGCCTTGGCTATTTGGCGGTCCCAGGGGGGCTTGGATTTTCCTATGGAAAGATACCTTGACCGGGAAGATTGGATGGATTGTACGTTTATTCTGGCGGAGGAACTGGAAAAACGGCAGTGTTATTATGAGGCTTTTATGCTTTTGATCGCCCTGATTAGGGAGGAACGGCGGCTGCCCTATTTCCGTCATTTTATGGGGGAGGTTGAAATCTTTCTTAAAGAGATTGTCCGGCTGAAGCTCAAACCATCGGTAGATCCGGAGATCTATGTGCAGTGCATCGAAACCCTCCTGGAAATGGGCTTTTCCCCCAAGGATGAGGCCCGGTGGATGCGTTCCATGGCGGAAGTTCTGATCCATCTGGGGGAACTCCGGGGTGCGGAAACCGTATTTCGGGAGGCCCTGAAACGGGATCCCGGCCTTCCCAATACAATGCGGCTCCGCAGAAAATTACAGGTATAAAACTATGATACGTTTAAAAAACGAAAAACAGATCGAAGGGATTCGTCAATCCTGCCGTATGCTCAGCGCCATGTACCGGGAACTTATTCCCCTGGTTAAACCGGGGATTGAAACCATAGAATTGGACCAATGGGTGCAGAGCTGGATAAAAAAGAAGGGAGGACGGCCCTCTTTTTTTGGATACGGGTCAAAAGACAATCCCTTTCCGGGGGCTCTGTGTATTTCCATCAACCAAGAGGTGATCCATGGAATCCCCTCCCGGCGGAAAATAGCCGAGGGGGACCTGGTTTCCCTGGATTGCGGCATTGATTTGGGGGGGTATATCAGCGATCAGGCGGTAACCGTGGAAGTGGGTAGGGTAGACGAGGTTTCCCGCCGGCTTAATGCGGTTACCCGGGAATGCCTTTACCGGGGAATCACGGCAGCCAAAGCCGGCGATAGGCTTCTTCAGATTGCCCGGGCGGTATATGCCCACGCCCATTCCCAGGGTTATGGGGTGGTTCGTGATTTTTGCGGCCATGGGGTAGGGTTGGCGGTTCATGAGGATCCTCAGGTTCCTAATTATCCCCACGGTCCAAACCCACGGATGGCCGGAGGTTTGGTAATAGCCATTGAACCCATGATCAATTTAGGAACCGGGGATGTTAAGGTTATGAAAGACGGTTGGACCGTAGTTACCGCCGATAATAAACCTTCCGCCCATTGGGAACATACCATAGTCATTTATGGTGATCGTACCGAAGTTTTAACCGATAGCCTCGAAGTCCTTCGGGAATAAAGCTGTAACCATTGGGATAATTTATTATTATTATATTATATGAGGCAGTTTCAAAATCGGTTGTCTTGTTATACCTCTTATGATTCCTCATTGCGACGGTTTCAAAATGCCAGGTATTGAAACGAGCATTTTATGAAATTTTTATTATTAGGAGAGTAGCAGTATGAATATCGTCCGGAAATTGTCATCGAAAAACCTTTTAGTGTTTAATTTGGTACTCATAGGGGTAATTTTTGGTTTTTCGTTGGCATTCCTTTCCTTCTCTTGTTCTACCCCCTCTAAGGTGAAAACCGCCCGGGCCCAGGAAAATTCCGTGGTGATTCCTCAGGACGCCCTTTTGGTTGCGGAAAGCCTCCAGGTCGCCTTCCGTTCGGTTTCGGAAAAGGTACTTCCCTCGGTGGTAGAGATTAAGACTGTTTCTATCCGGAGGCAGCAGGTTCCCAATTTTAACGGCATTCCTTGGGAATTCTTTTTTGGTCCCCGGGAAGGGACTCCCGAAAACCGGGGCCAGGAACGGGAATTCCGGTCCCAGGGACTGGGGTCGGGTATCATAGTCCGGCAGGAAAAGGATACCTACTATGTTCTTACCAATAACCATGTGGTAGGGGATGTCAGCGAAATTTCTGTGGCCACCAGCGACGGCAAGGAATTTTCCGCGGAATTGGTAGGCAAGGATGAACGTAAGGATCTGGCTATGGTCTCCTTTAAAACCACCGACAATTTTCCCCTGGCGGTATTGGGAGATTCGGATGCGGTCAAGGTTGGGGACTGGGCCATTGCCGTGGGGAACCCCCTGGGGTTCATGTTTTCCGTAACCCAGGGTATTGTAAGCGCCGTGGGGCGGACCGGAGGACCGGCGAACAATATCAACGACTTTATCCAGACCGACACTTCCATCAATCAGGGGAATTCCGGAGGCGCCCTGGTTAATATTCGGGGAGAGGTTATCGGGATCAATACCTGGATAGCCAGTAATACCAGCGGTGGTTCCGTGGGTCTTGGTTTTGCCATTCCTATCAATAATGCGAAACGGTCCATCGATGAATTTATCAGCAAGGGTGAAATCAGTTACGGTTGGCTGGGGGTGTCCCTGCTGGAGCCTGATCGGGAAACCTTGCAAGCCCTTGGTCTTGAGGGTAAACGGGGCGCCCTGGCTTCCATGGTGTTCCTGGATTCCCCTGCGGATAAGGGGGGTATACAACCCGGAGACTTTATCACCCATATTAACGACCGGGAAGTCAGGACCGTCAATCAGGTAACCATGACCGTGGGGGATATCAAACCCGGGGAGCGGGCATCCTTTACCATTATCCGGGATAAGGTTTCTCAAAATCTTACGATCCGTATTGAAGCCCGTACCGAAGCGGTAACCACGGATAATAAAAAATTGTGGCCCGGGGTTTATGTTATCCCCCTTACCGACGCGGCCCGGAACAGTCTGAGCCTTGATAAAAACGCCAAGGGGCTTTTGGTTGCCCAGGTGATCGCCGACAGTCCCGCGTCGATTGTGGGCCTCAGGCAGGGGGATCGAATCTTGAAGATCAACGGGGAAACCATTCAGGATCAGAGCGCTTTTTATCGGGTCTTGCGGGAAAAGGCCAAAACCGAATTGTGGTTTGAAATTGCCCGGGGAGATGCGACCCTGGAGAGTTTACGGTTTAAACGATAGCCTCGTACTTTTCAAGGCTGTTTTAGAATCCGGACGGTCCGGCGGCCGTAGTTTTAAAAGGAGCTGTCCAGAAAGGTGAGAAAAACCTGTTTGGACAGCTTCTTTACTGCGGCATCTATGTGCCGTTTCAACGAAACAAGAGTAAATGCGAGGGTTGTCCAGGAAGCGGCCAGTTCCTAGCCCAATTCTATTTTGAAACAGCGCCCCATAATTAAAGTCACAGGTGTTTCCGGTTGCCGGGATGGTTATTCGAAAAGCCGGGTAATATACCCTGAAACTAGGGCGGGCTTATGTTATGCCGTCAATGAGCCAGTCAATAATAACATCCATCCTTTTTTTAATCATTTTTGATACGCCGTTAATTTTGGACATTACTATATCAGGAACCTCTGCGCCGACAATACTATAAATTAAAACCCCTTCGGACAATGGCTCAATATAAAGCTGGGCTATAAATTTATCTTCTTTAATTATTGGAAATATGGCCATATAAATAGCTTTGAAGTTGGATAGGGTGTAAAACAACTCATCCTGGGTCGCGATAAGTTCTGCCTTATAGTAGGAATTACCGAAATCCGTATCTTTTAGACGCATATATATGGTTTCGGTGGAGGGAATTTGCGCGGCAGGGGGAGGATCCGGAAGGAGAGTGTTTCTGCGGGTGTTTTCAATACGGGTCGTCTCCTTAAAAATAGGATTATCCTTTCCCGGTACATCGTCACGGTGTACCCGGCCGCTCAAACTTTGTACCTTGCCCAGGGCATTATATACGGTAATAAGACCGGAATACTGCTTGGTATAGGGACAGACCAAAAGGTTTTCCACAAAAAAGGAAGGCTTCCGGCTTAACACCGGGACGGAAATAGAGATTCTCGATTTGGAGTTGGGTAATAGCTGCAGACCTACGGAAGCCAGATTAAATTCCGAATAACCGGCCGATGAAAAAACCTGGGCTTTTTTTTCTTCGTTTAAATGAGGAAAAATATCAGTAAAAGATCGAGGTGCGCCAAAGGTACTGGTAGTGATTATAACCCAGAGATATACGAGGATTACATTCCTACACATAAACGGTACTCCTTTTTGTGCTTAATAATAATGACCTACCCCAATAAATAATTCCCGGCCGCCGCTGGGGAAAAATCTACCGGTTCTCAAAAACTCTCTCAGATCCATACCAAGACTCAGCCGCAGATAAAAACTACGCATCGCCAGGGGAAAAACAATTGCTTCCACTCCCCCCGCGACGAGGGTATCTTTAAATGAAAAACTCCGTTTATTCACCGGATCCTCTGCCAGGGCTATATCAATAAAGGGTGACCCATGGAGTTCAAAATCAAAGAAATGGAGCTTAGGGTTATTATACCATTCGGAAGGGACAAACCGGAAGAGCCGTACCGGAAAGTCCATATTGAGGGACAACATATAATTTACCGGCAACTGGTTGTTTTTAATTCCCCGCAGAGCGTCCCCTCCGTCGGAATACACATGGAAATATTCGTTTCCAAAAACCGTCGGTATGGCCTTTGGATCAAAAAACCAGTGCCGGTACATAAACCGGCCTGAAATCCCAATGTCTTCCGCCAAAGGAAGATGGCCGATGGCGGAAATGGAAATACTATTAGTCCAACTGGTCCGGTATATATTATAGGCATTGGAATTTTGCAGGGAAACCTCCAATCCCTTTCGATAGTTTCCTATCCAGTTTATTTCACCGAATCCTATGGATTGGCTGGGGGTAATGGAAGGCCCTTCCCGGTATTCCCCCAGTTCCCCGTTAGGGCGGTAATTTATGGTACCGGTCAATTTTGGGGTATAGGTTAAGGATCCAAACCTGCCAACGGTTATCCCCAAGGGTATTTTCCATTGAGTATAAGGTTCACTGGACATATACCAGCGATCCTGAAAATAAGAGCCGTCGTCAATAGCGTCGGAGGTATTGTTTTGTTCATTCACCAGGATGGACTGGTTAAAACCAAAGGTAAAGGTAGTCGTTTTAAAGGGAAGGTCCATGGAAAGACCGGTGGTATTTTTATAATAGAGGGGTTTCCCCTGGGTATTATCAAATTCATGATCAAAATTTAAATTCCAATTATATCCAAAAGCCCGAAAAGGGATATCCGAATCAATTCCCAGCAAAACACTGTGTTTGCCTTCTTCATCATAGGAATACCCCAGATCGACCCGCAAAGGGGTCATGGAGCCGAGGAAATTATAGTCCCGGGCTTTAATGGTAATTTCAAATCCGGAATTTGAATCGTATTTAGGCTCGGGGAGAATTATGATATTCATCGTATCCGTGGTATTGATGAGCAGATCCACCGGTATAAGGCCGTTTTCATCGGCAGAGGCTAAGGTATATTCAATATGTACATTTTCAAGGACCCGCTGGTTAAGCAGGATCTGAGTTTTCCGGTTTATGTAATTTTCAAGATTATTTTTCCCCCTAATGTTTTCTCCAAGGATAAATTCCCCTTTTTCCATTAACGCGGATACCCTGGTTTTCCCCTGGCTGTCAAACGTGACGGTTCTGATATAATATGCTGTTTGAGATTCATCAATTTGTGATTCATCGATGCCGTTAATTGGAATTTCGGAATTCTGCTCCGCAGAACCTTCCGGTATTTGGTCCGGGGATGTCCCTTCGGCCTCTTGACCATAGACGGTAGAGAATAAGCAGCATAAAAAAAAGATAAAAAAAAGTCGTTTCTTGAAAATCATAGGGCATATTCTCCGTTAATGAGGGACTGTAAAAATCGATCTTCAATTAAATCATCCTGTATGATTTGGACACCCTGGACCGCGGGGATTACAAACCGTAATTTCCCGGCCTTTTGTTTTTTATCACCCCATAAGGCTTTTATGAAATTTTTTTTATCCCCCATCTTTGGATGGGGGGTCGTGATCTCATACCCAAATGAACGAACCAGATCGGTAATTTCCAAGGCCCGTTCCTTGGGGGTAATACCTATATGATGACCTAATTCGCAAGAACGGACAAGTCCCCAGGCGACTGCCTCCCCGTGGGATATATTTCCCAGCCCTGCGGAGGATTCCAGGGCGTGGGCAAAGGTATGGCCCCAATTGAGCAGCGCCCGTTCCGTACCGGTCTCCTGAGGATCGGCCTCGACAATTCGGCCCTTAATTTTTACGGAAGCGGAAACAAGTTCAAAAAGTAATTCCTCGTGTTCCGGTAAAAGATCCCCCCGGCTGAACGCGGCCCCCAGGACCCTGAGGGCTTTCTCCATCTCCCCGCCGCCCAGCAGGGCAGTCTTAATAAGTTCTGCCATACCGGATTTCCATTCCTCCCGGGGGAGGGTGGTCAAGGTGTCCAGTGGCAGATAAATATGCCTGGCGGGATAAAAGGTTCCCGCCAGATTTTTTATTCCAAACAGGTCAAACCCTGTTTTTCCTCCCAGGGCGGCATCCACCATACCCAGCAGGGTGGTGGAGACGATACAGAGTTTACAACCCCGCATAAAAACAGAAGCCCCAAAGGCGGAAAGGTCACTGACAACCCCTCCTCCTACGGCTATAAAAAGACCGTCCCTGCCGAGGCCTCCTTTTTTTGCCGCGGCCAGGATCCGTTCTACCGCGGGCCACCCCTTAGCGGCTTCTCCCCCGGACAGCACACAGAGGGGAATATCATGATTTTGTTTTATGCTAAGGGCGATAGCTTCGGTATGGGTATCACATATCAGGATGGACCGGAAGACCGGGCTCCCCGGCTCGTCCGGAAAAATACCATCCATCTGGGGTAGTTCTTTTCGCAAGTGAACCTGGGATACAAATTTTCCAAAAGTAAAACGGTGTTCCCGAATCATGGTCTTTTATTTGTTAAGGCTGTTTTAAAATCATGGCCGGCAAGGCCATGATTTTAAAACAGCAACCTTAGATTTAAGAAAAAAAGCGGACTTTAGACCGTTTTTTTCAAAGCCGGTTTCAAAACCAACCGGGGGTTGAAACAGACTCGTCATTATATCATCCCAGGGGAGTAATTTCAATAAAAGGATCTTGGGGAAAAACGGCCCAAAGGATTATGACAGATCGATAATGGTTGATTCAATAAAATTAAGTAACTTTGCCTTTATCAGTTCCCCGCTTAGTTCAATCGCCGACAGGTAGGTTTTCCATAACTCCACATAATTCATGGCGTCCTTCCGGTCCAAAGGAAGCCGCTTTCCGGCAAGAAAACTTTCGCTGTTTTTGTCCCGCAGGATGGCCCTTTCCGCAAAAACCATCCGAATATCGGTTAATATATTTTTTTGAACCCTTACCAGAAATACCGCAACTCCCCCCGATTCAATACCGACGTAGGGACCCTCAAATTTTTTATAAATTGAATAATCCCACTGTTCCAGGGGTATACGGATCCGGGTAAACAACTCCTGGGGATTAAAGACCAGAGGACTGGAAAAAGCGGAAAACCGGGACGCGGAAATCCACCGTATCCCCTGGGCGGTCCGTAATTCATACCGAGCATCCAGAGCTATCATGGAGGCGGAAGCATCCATGCGCCGGGAAGTATGGCAGATATTACCGCTGATGGTGGCGATATTCCGCAGTTGGGGACTGGCTATACCGTTTAGGGTTTGCCGTAACACCTCGGGAACTGTTTTGCCCAGGTTGATTATTTCGCTTATTTTTACCATGGCGCCTATTTCCAGATACCGTTCCGTTCGAGTTATGTGGTGAAGTTCGGCTAATTTGTCCAGGGATAGGATATTGAGGGGTAAGGCAACCGTTGTTTTGCCTTGTCCCCAGAGCAGTTCGGTTCCCCCCGCAAAGGGAACCGCGTTGGGATAACGGGCCCAGGCGGAGAATAATTCCGGTAAATTTCCGGGAAAAAAAACCTGGCTATGCTGAACGTCCATACAACCTCCTCTGCCGTATATCGGCAGTGAGTAATACCCCTTCCACCAGCCGGGTAGGATCCGTACAGCGGCAGCGAATACCGCTAAAGGCGGCGTTTATATCTGCTTTAGATGGCCGGGGGATCTTTTCCAGCAGCGCTTCCACAGCCAGGATCTTTCCGGCGTCACAATACCCGCAGTTTTCTACCCCCGCCTGGGAGAACCCCATGAGTATATCCTGATACTCATCGTTTTGGGAAAATCCCTCTATGGTTATAATTTCACATCCCCGGATTCGAAAGGCAGGAATAAGACAGGAGGGTACCACATTTCCGTTAAAGATCACCGAACATGCCCCACAAACTCCCGTAAGACATCCACATTTAGCCCCAAACAGCTTAAAGGTATCCCGAAGTATATCCAGAAGGCGTATATTTGCCTCGGTACGAATGGTCACGTCTTCGCCGTTCAGGATGAATCCTATGGTCATATTTGGGTCTCCCTTCCCCTGAGCTTTTTCGCTTCCCAAATATCCTTAGCATCCAGGGGGATCTTTTCAAAATTATGATCCAGGGCCTGGGAAACGGCCTGGACATAGGCCGCCGGCACACAGCTAAAGGGTATTTCTTCGATGCCCTTCGGGGTAACCACATCGTTCCATATAAAATCTATATGTATTGAGGGAATATCTTGGAGTATGGGAATATTATACCCATGGATCTGTTCCAGGGGAATTATCCCTTCCTCATAATTTATATGTTCCCGGGAGGCCCATCCCAGGGCTTGAATAACCGAATAAGTCAGGGACCTTCGGGCTTTTATTTCCGAGAGGATCCTTCCCCCGTCAATACCGAGCCAAGCCCCTCGGATCTTGGGGGTATATTCTATGGGGTCTATTTCTACCTCTACCACCGCCGCTCCCCAGCCCAGATGGGAGAGGGAATTATGATCCAGGGGCTTTCCCTCCCAATTGGAAAAATTTCCGGGATGATATGTGCGGGTTACCGTAATCGGCAGGGGATCCCGAAACCGCTGTTTCCGTATGGCCGCGCAAGCCCGTTCTACCAGCCGGGTGATCAACGTGATGTTTCTGGAGAGGGCGGCCGGTCCCGAATCGGGGCTGGCGGTGGTATTATCGGAGACCACCCGGACCGCGTCATGTTCTACCGCCAATATTTCCGCGGCGGTATTTTGCCAAAGAAGGGTATGTTCCTTATTGGAAGATACCATACTGGTTTTTATTTCCAGGGATCCGTCTTTTTCCAGGGTTAACACCACCGAACAAAAACCCTTGTCGGCTCCGTTGTAGAGGAATCCGCTTCCCTGATAGGCTGTGGCAATTCCTATACCCCGGAGACGCTCGTTTTTGTCCACTTCCCCCTTTTCCCGGCGGTGGATACGGAGTAACTCATAGGAAGCCCATTTACGATGATAGTCGCTCATACCCGCGGCGGTATCCAGAAGTTCGTTCAGAGGAACGTGTTCTTTTAGGGGTACCCCAATACCCAAGAGGGTGTTCCGGTAAAAAAAATGGGACTTCCGCCATTCCACAGGATCCTGCCGCAGAGTATCGGCGATGTGAGAAATATGCCGTTCCATAGCAAAAAAACCCTGGGATAATCCGAACCCCGCAAAGGGACCACCCGGGGGGATATTGGTCTTTACCGCGGTTCCTTCTATCTTGAAATTGTCGATTTTATAGGACCCCAGGGTCCCGAGACAGATCCGGTCCAGAATTTCGTCAATAAAGACCCCTTGAGCGCCTAAACAGGCGGTTATGTTGATCTCCGTTCCCAGGAACTGCCCTTGTTCCCCCAGGGCGCTTCGGATCCGGATTTCACTGCCGCTTCTTTTGGGGGTATACTGAAAATCCTCTTCCTTGGTGAGGATAATTTTTACCGGTCTTTTGGTGATATAGGCCCCCAGGGCTGCATGACAAGCAACCAGAGAGGGATACCAAATTTTTCCATCCAAATGGATGCCGATACGGGAAGGCTGGACTTCTATGTTATCCGGGGACAGGTTAAGTACCGAAATTACGGATCGTTGAACGTGAAAGGGCCATTGGGTCGCGGTATGGATAATGATTTTTTCTTTTCCGAAGGCCGCGGGCTTGTGATATTCCGCCACCGCGCCCTGGGGTTCTGCATACCAATGCTCTTGAATACCGGTCCGGTATATCCCGTCTACCACGACCTTTGCTTCTCTAAAGGCCTTTTCCGGGTCTCCTTGGGTGATATTCCGTTTTGCCAAAATAAATTCGGGAGGAACCGAATAGGCGGAAAAAAACGGGGTATCCTCTTCTACGGTCACCCTGCAAAGAGCGGCGAATTCTTCAAGTTTGATCCGATCCGGGCCAATAAGGAGCGCCACCGGTTCGCCGATATATGAAACCGTTTCCGATGCCAGAACCGGTACAGGAAAACCGTCCAACTGATTTTTTCCCGGAATATCTTCCGCCCTGACAGGGGTATAGGCGGTGGGCAAACGGGGGAATTCAATCCCCCTCAGCCGTCCCCGGGCGGCCGGTGAGCGGATGGTTATGCCAAAGAGAGAACCCTTTAAAAAAAAATCACTCACAAATAAGGATCTATCCATATAACTCCGGACCCGTTTTAGCCCATATCGGCTGTTTTTTTCACCGCCGTAATAACCCTTTCAACGTGGTTTTCTTCCATTCCCGGCCAAATGGGAATGGAAATAACCCTTTTAAAACTCTTGACGGATTCGGGGAAATCTTCCGCTTCCAGGGCATACCGCCGCCGGTAATAGGGCATAATATGGAGGGGAATAAAATGTACCGAAACTCCGATCCCCTGTTCCTGGAGTTTTGCGATAAAATCCTCCCGGGTAAGAGAGATTTCTTCCGGGTTGAGCCGCAGGGGATACAAATGCCGGGCATCTCCGGTACCTGTGGGGGGAAGGAAAAAACGCCCGTCCCCGCCAAAAGCCTCATCATACCGGCGGGCAATGACCTCTCGTTTTTTCAAGAGAAAAAGAGCTTTTTTGAGCTGTACCCGTCCCAGGGCCGCCAGGATATCAGGGATATTATATTTAAAGCCCGCTTCAACCACTTCATAATACCAGGAAGCCTTTTTATCAGTATAACGATTCCAAACTGTCCGGTCTATTCCATGGCTGCGCATTATGGAGATCCGCTTCGCCAGGGTCTGGTCCCGGCTTACTACCATCCCCCCTTCCCCGGTGGTGAGGGTTTTGGTAGCGTAAAAAGAAAATACCCCCACATCCCCCAGAGTTCCTGCAAAGGTATCTGTGGGGGATGTTCCGGATTCCGCCGGAATTCCCGGGATTCGGGAGGGAAAGGAGTGGGCGGCGTCTTCTATGACCCGGAGCCTTCGGTGCCGGGCAATTTTCATGATCCGTTCCATATCACAGGGAAGGCCGCCGTAATGGACAGGGAGTACCGCCGTTGCTTTTCCCCGGGGACCGAATCCACCTCTTTGGGGATAGGCGGGAAGCCCTGCCTCCAAGCGGGCCAGAGTCCTTTCCAGGGCAGCGGGGTCCATGTGGAAAGAACCGGGGATCACATCCACAAAGACCGGTTCCGCCCCTAGATACCGGGCCGCTTCGGCAGTGGAGGTAAAGGTATAGGACGGTAGGAGGACCGGATCTCCCGGCCCTATACCGCAGGCTTCCAAGGCAAGGTGGAGGCCGCTGGTAGCGGAATTTACCGCCAGGGCTTGTAGGGGGGGAGGTTCCGGAGCAGAGACTGAATCAGAGACTGAATCGGAGGGTTTTGTCTCCGGACCGTCCAGAAAAGCGGCAAATTCCTTCTCAAAGGCCAAGGCTTCCGTCCCGGTGGTAAGCCAGGCCGAACGGAGGACCCGGAGTACCGCTTCTTCCTCTTCTTTCCCCACATGGGGACGGGCAAAGGGGATATATTCAAATTCCATAGCCAACCGGTATTTTCGAGGGTACCGCCTTCTTGAGGCTTGGAAAGGCTTCTCCCAATATTTCTAAAAGGCTTTCGGTATTCCGGTATTGATCCGGCTGGTTAGGATCAAACCGGCAGAGGGGCTTGAGCTTTTCTAAAAGCCCTTGAATATCCACCGGGGAAGGTCTGTTCCGCTCCACCTTGAGGATCCGCTTAAATTCGGTAGCCACCGGTGTTTCGTCCACGCTCCAGAGGCGTTCGTCCAGCCTTTCCCCAGGACGTAATCCCACGTATTCGATCTTGATATCCCGTTCCGGCTCAAACCCATAAAACCGGATCATCTGCTCCGCCATTTCCCGAATCCATACCGGCTCCCCCATGTCCAAAAGGTAGAGGTTCCCGTTTACTCCCACTCCACCGGCTTTTAGAACCAGGGAACAGGCTTCGGGGATGGTCATAAACCAGCGCCGCATATCCCGATGGGTCACCGTAATTGGCCCGCCCTTTTCGATTTGTTTTTGAAAGAGGGGTACAATGGATCCCCGGGAACCCAGGACATTCCCGAACCGAACTACCATAAAGTTAAGCTCCGAAGCGGCCGCCGCGTTCAAAACGAGCCCTTCACAGAGATTTTTGGAAACCCCATAAACAGAAACAGGGTCCACCGCCTTGTCGGTAGTGATAAGGACAAACCGTTTAACTCTGTGTTTCCGGGCCCCGTGAACCAGGTTGTCCGTACCGAAAAAGTTGTTTTCAATGGCCGCCACGGGGTTTTCTTCCATCATGGGGACATGTTTATAGGCAGCGGCATGGAAGATCACATCCGCCTTGAGCCGGCCCAGGATATAATCAATATAATCCCTATCCTTAAGATCCCCGATGATAGGTACCAGGGTGGCTTTTTCACCTACCCCCTCATCCTGGAGGAGTCTGAGTTCCCGGTCTATTTGGTAGATTGAATTTTCCCCATGTCCAAAAAGATAGAGCCGGGATGCCCCTCCGGAGAGGAGCTGCCGGCAGAGTTCACTACCAATGGAACCCCCCGCCCCGGTTACCAGGACCCGTTTTCCCCGGAGATAGGAGAGGCTTTGTTTCAGATTTACCGTTACCGGGGTACGGCCCAGGAGGTCCTGGGGATCAATGGAACGGGTCTGTATCAGGTGGGCATCCCCTTCGATAATTTGGGATATTCCCGGCAAGATCCGGATGCGATCAAACCCCGCCCGCTTGAGGATTCCGTAGAGTTCCTTGAGGTATTCCCGGGAAGCGCTGGGAATGGCGATGATGGCTTCATCGGCGGGGTTCATCCTGAGGAGCCGGGCCACGTCCCGAATTGGACCCAGGACAGGGATACCGTCGATTTTTCGGCCTATTTTTTCCGGATCATCATCCAGAAAGGCCACTACTTCCCCAAAGATAGCCTTGGTCTTGATTTCATTTGCCAAGGTCTGTCCGGCAAATCCCGCGCCGATAATATAAAGGCGACCCGCTTTTATGGTATTCATATAAATTGAACAAAGCTCTTATGGGATCTCTTATTAACCGATATTGCCGCTGGTTCCAGATACTCAAAGGCCAAATCAATGGCAAAGGATTCATGGTAGAGATCCAGTTTGATCTTTGCCCTCCCTTTTCTTTTATCGACCTTTATGATGTTTCCCTCCAGTCCTTTTAATGGGCCGTCTACTACGACAATCCGGGAATTTTCATCAAAATACACCCGGGATTTTCCCGCTATGGGACCGATCTTTTTGATAAAATGAAGGACGAGGTTAAGGTCCTCGTTTTCCAGGGCCAAAATATTCTGATTTGATTCCAGGAAACGAAAAAATCCGTCGGTTCTCCTGAAATGCCATTGATAGTCGGTAATATTTTTACCTTCCGCCAATTCAATGAAAATATACCCTGGGAATATACCCCTGGTTGTATGAACCCAAACTCCCTTGCGGCGTATATCAAGGGTCCGTTTGGGAAAGTAGATTTCTACCGGTATTTCAGGGTAGCGGCTCTTGAAAAGCTTGATATACCGTTCTTCAGCTCTGGTTTTTATCTGAGCTGTATAATACTGCATGACAGGTTAATACCACAAAAAACTTTCTTCCGCAATATTGGGCGGTTGCCGGTTACGATAGCGGGAACGTCTAAAAAATCCGGTTGGGTTTACCGGGGGATATTCATAATTTAAAACAGCCCTATAGGAATGCTTGTTTTTGCCGATAGTAAAAAAGGAGGCTTCTATGAGTTCTGTGAAGTGGGGATATGTTCTGGTCTTGATATTGTTTTTGTTGGCGCCTCAGATTTTTGCCGCTAATATTTCTTTTCTTGTTATAGAAACGGGGATTCGGGAAGGGAGTCCGGTTAATGAATCCTCAAATCTCTGGGAAACCACCCTCTTGGATGTATTTTTTGATGCGGGACATATCGTCAGTAATGCCCCCATTATGAGTTTACCTAATCCCCAGGGTAAAGAACTTCCCGATGAAGCCCGGGAAAATCTGGAGGATGCCCTCCGGGGAGGCGCTGATTTTTTTATAGTAGCCCTCCTGGATTATCAGGGAGCCGCCGCCATCAATTCTCCAAAACTAAAACCGCAAGAGGTGTCTTTACGGCTTTTTAGTACAAATCCCTATAAAATTGTATATGAGCAGTCTTATTCCGCTCTGATGCAATCCCCCGGAAATGATGAATTGGCCAATGCGAAACGTATTGTCCGAATGATAATCCCCCATTTAGGGGATAGATAAACCGATTTTAAACTTGTTGAGAGGAAAGGTAGGTAAAGTATGAAAAAAATTCGTATAGCAATGGGTATTATGGCTGCTTCGGTTTTTTTTGTCAGCGCTTCTATATGGGAAGGAGCCGCCGTAGTCGCCCTGGGGGATGAATTACCCCATGACGGGTATTTTGCGGCTACCAATTCTTTTCCCCCTAATACGGTGGTATATATGACCAACCTTGAGAATGGAAAAACCATCCAGGCCGTCATCACCGCCCCGCTTGATTCACCGATCATTCTGGCCATGGTTTCCCAGGAGGCTGCCCATGCCATGGGTATCCAGGACGAATCCATAACCAGGATCAGGATAATCCAGCCTGGTGAATCGGGGATAGCTTCCGGTTTTGCCGAAGGCATATATTCCGAAGGAACGGCGATAACGAAGGGGCCGAATCAAGATCAGAGGGGCGGAATTCCGGATAAGCCGGCCGATGTCCCCATACCGAAGGAATTCGCCGCCGAAACTTATTCCTGGTATGAAGATCTCCCCGACGCCGTGGTAAGCTCTCTCCAACCGGAAGAAATAAAATCCGGGACATCGTCCTACTATAATGAGTCCCCGGAAACCCTATCCCAGACTCCCACCGATCCCCTGGGAGGGTATGATCTGTCTCTGATCCCTGCTGAAGAACGCCCCCCGGTGAAAATCACCGATTCCTGGCTGCTTCCCCCGGACGCGGAAATAGCCTCCCTGAATTCTTCCTCTCCCAAATCCCCTTCGGAGGCGGAAATAGACCCTTCCCTGATTATATCTTCGCGGGAAAATAAAACCACCGCATCCCCGATTCGGCAGACTTCCGCTCCCAGTGGAGAAGGATACCATTTTTCCGTACCGGTGATCCGTTCTCTGGAAAAAGGGAAATACTACCTCCAGTTACGGGCCTTCGGCAGGGTAGAGTTGGTAGAGGCGGAGTTATCAAGGATAGGAAAAAATTATCCCCTGGTCGTTCAGCCCATGGAAGGATCCAATGGGTCTATATACCGTATCCTATTAGGTCCGGTAAGTTTGGGGGAAAGCGGCGCCCTGTTACAACGGTTTAAAGGCAGCGGATACGGAGATGCCTTTATTCGGCAAGGGATAAATTAGGGCTGTTCGGGAATTGAGATTCATCCCTATCAAAAGAGTCTCCGTTGAAATAAAACCACGCTCAAGATACCGCGGAGCCCTGCTTCGCGGTCATTTTCCATGGCAGAATTTGTACTTTTTCCCGCTGCCGCAGGGGCAAGGGTCATTTCTTCCTACTTTAGGGTAAGCCCTGACCACGGTAGCCGCCTCAGGTTGGGATTTTGCTGAAGGCCCCGGAGCGGCTCCTCCATTGCTTTGTCCTGTTCCTGAGGAAAAGGCCGTCAAACTGCCGTGGGATTGGACTGTTGCGGTGGGCCGGCCCCGCCATTCCCGGTCTCCCGCAACTTGGATCCGTACCAATTGTACCCGGGAGGCTATTTCCTCCCGAATCATGTCGATCATGGTATCGAAGATCTGGAATCCCTCTATCTTGTATTCCGTCAACGGATTTTTTTGTCCGTAACTGCGGAGGTATACCGCTTCCCGCAGCCCTTCCATATTTTCCAGGTGATCCAGCCATTTGCGATCTATGGCCTGAAGGTACTGCATCCGGATAAAGGCGTTTAAATTAACGGTCCCGACCAGATTTTCCTTTTCATTCAGGTCTTTTTCCAATTCCCCAATGATCTGCTCTTCCAGGACCTCCGGGTTGGGTATTTCCTTCCCGTCAAATTTGAGGAGATAACCGAACTTTTCTTTGAGGTAATTACCCAGTTCCTTAATACCTCCGGCCTGGTCCCGGCGCTGGGATGCACGATACGTTTCCATGGCGCTTTTTACCATGGAAAGGGTGGCATCGTTTACCCGGTCTTTGAGATTTGCATCCCGCAATATGGCGTCCCGTTGTTCATAAATATACTTTCGCTGCTGGTTAAGGACATCATCGTATTCCAAGAGGTGTTTGCGAATTTCAAAATTTCGTTCTTCCACCTTTTTTTGAGCTTTTTCGATACTTTTATTAAGCCAGGGATGATAGATAGGTTCCCCCGGCTCCATACCGATTTTGGACATGAGGTTTTTAATATTGGATCCGCCAAAAAGACGCATGAGGTCGTCGTCCATAGAAATAAAAAATTTTGACTTTCCCGGATCCCCCTGCCTTCCGGAACGACCCCGAAGCTGGTTGTCAATACGCCGGCTTTCATGCCGTTCGGTACCGATCACGTAGAGTCCGCCCAGGCTTTTCACTTCCTCGTAATCCTTTTTCCATTTCTCATATTCCGCCTTGAGAACTTCGGCGTATTTTTCCGGGGCTGCCCCGGTTCCCGCGGTTTTTCGGGCCCGGTGTTCCGGGTTACCCCCCAATTTTATATCCGTACCCCGGCCCGCCATGTTGGTGGCAATGGTAACCGCCCCTTTGGCCCCGGCTTCGGCGATAATCCCCGCTTCCCGGGCGTGGTTTTTGGCGTTTAACACTTCGTGGCGGACCCCCCGCCGGGTAAGAAGGGTGGAAATTTTTTCTGATTTTTCGATAGAAACAGTCCCCACCAACAGAGGCTGGCCCCTATGGTAGGCCTCTGCGATTTCTTCGCAGAGGGCGCTAAATTTTTCCCCCTCGTTGAGGTATACCACATCGTCCTCGTCATTTCGGGCTACGGGGAGATTAGTGGGGATCACCACCACATCCAAGTTGTAGATCTTGCTGAATTCCACCGCCTCCGTATCGGCGGTACCGGTCATGCCGGAAATTTTTTCATAAAGCCTGAAATAATTCTGAAAGGTAATGGTAGCCATGGTCCGGTTCCGCTGGGCGATTTTTATCCGTTCTTTGGCCTCAATGGCCTGGTGGAGCCCATCGGAATACCGCCGGCCATAGAGGATCCGGCCGGTAAATTCATCCACTATCTGGACCTGTCCGTCCTGAACTACGTAATCCACGTCGATATGAAAGAGTTTATGGGCCCGTAGCGCCTGGGTAAAATAGTGGAGGTACTCAAAATTTTCCTCATCTACAATGGCACCTTTAATCAGGTTCCGTTTATGGAGGATCTCCTCTATTTCTGCCAGTCCCCTGTTACTAAAGGAAACCCCCTTATTTTTTTCGTTCAACTTATAATCGCCGATAACTTCCTCTCCCTGGGCCTCATCGGGGTATTCTCCGTCCTCTTTCTTTTTAACTTCCTCCAGGGAACCTAACAGTTTATCCACCTCGGCATACTTAAAGGTATCATCCTCGGCGGCGCCGGAGATGATAAGGGGGGTTCGGGCTTCGTCGATGAGGATGGAATCAATTTCATCCACCACACAAAAGGCATGCCCCCGCTGGACCCGGCCTTCCAGATCCCAGCGCATATTATCCCGTAAATAATCAAAACCGAATTCATTATTAGTTCCGTAGGTTATATCGCAGCGGTAGTTCTGTTTCCGCCGTTCATTGTCCATGTCCGAAAGAATAGTACCCACCGTTAATCCCAGATAGGTAAAAACCGGCCGCATCCATTCGGTATCCCGTTCTGCGAGATAATCGTTGACGGTTACGATATGAATGCCCTTGCCGGGTATGGCGTTAAGGTAGGCTGCAGCCACACTCATCAGGGTCTTACCCTCTCCGGTTTTCATTTCTACAATCTTACCCTGGTGGAGTACAATGGATCCCAGCACCTGTACATCGTAGGGCCGTTCTCCTAAATTCCGCCGGGCCGCTTCCCGGGCCAGGGCAAAAGCCTCCGGCAGCAGGGCGTCCAAGGTTTCTCCGGCTTGGTACCGTTCCCGAAACCGGGCGGTCATCCGGGGATATTCTTCTCCGGGCAGAGAGGCCGCCCAGGCTTCTTTTTCGTTGACCCTGTGCAGGATAGGCAGCAGAACCTTAAGATCTCGCTCGTGTTTGGAGCCGAATAGAATTTTAACAATATTGTCTAACATACTGGTAATGTATCGCTTTATCCGGCAAATTGACAAGCGTCCTGTCGGTGGATCCTTAAAGCCGTCCTTATTGCCTTGGAAAAAGCCTCAAATGTTAAATTACTGATATTTTTCTCCGTACCCTTGCGTTAAACCCGGGTTTTTTGATATATTAAATTTAGGTGAGTTTTTTTAATGTATCAAATTTTGAAAAAACTTCCTTAAAAAATTTAGTGGAAAATCCGGGCTTTAGACCGCTTTTTCCAAAGCCGGTTTTAAAATTAACCCGGTTCAGATAATAATGATTTTTGCCATTCTTTGATATAAGCGAAAATCGGATTGATTTCATGAGGAGGCTTTATGACGATAGCCGAGATGCTGGAGCAAAGCGGAGTTCTTACCCTGCTCGGTATGGGAATTGTATTTGGTTTTCTGGTAGTTTTGATTGTCTGTGTAAGTTTGGTAGGTAAGGTTATTCATGCCCTGGGGGTGGATAAGGATGTGACGACACCTATCACAACGGGAGCTTCTCCAGGGGGCGGGGTAAGTGCGGGGAATGCCGCGGTAACCGCGGCTATTTCGGCGGCGGTTAATGAATACCGCAAAACGGCAAACCCGTAAGGTGGATTGCTTGGGAGCTTTTTAAGGAAACTCCCTTCATTTAATATATAGGAGAAAATATGCCTAAAGTCAAACTTACCGATTTGGTACTCCGGGATGCCCATCAGTCTCTTTTTGCGACCCGGATGGTTACCGCCGATATGCTGCCGGTCTGTAATAAACTCGATAAGGTGGGATTTTTTGCCCTGGAAGCCTGGGGTGGAGCTACCTTTGATTCCTGTATCCGTTTTTTAAACGAAGACCCCTGGGAGCGGCTCAAAAAACTCAAGGCCGCCCTGCCCAATACCAAGATCATGATGCTCCTGCGGGGCCAGAACCTTTTGGGGTACCGCCATTACGCCGACGATGTGGTTGCCAAATTCGTGGAATACGCCGCTAAAGACGGGGTGGATATCTTCCGTATCTTCGACGCGGTGAACGACCCCCGGAACTTTGAGGCTGCCACCGCGGCGGCGAAAAAGACTGGCAAACATATCCAGGCGGCTATTTCCTATGCGGTAACCCCCTTCCACACCATTGAAAAATACGCGGAACTGGCTAAACAGTACGCCGACATCGGCGCCGATTCTATCGCCATTAAGGACATGTCGGGGCTCCTAAAACCCTATGTGGCATACGACCTTGTAAAGGCAATCAAGAAGGTGACAGACCTTCCTATTGAAATTCACTCCCATGCCACCACCGGTATGTCGGTGGCTACCTTGACCAAGGCCGCCGAGGCGGGGGCGGAGATCCTCGATACGGTCATTTCCTCCTTGGCCATGGGTACCAGCCATAGCCCCACGGAAACCATGGTAGAGATTTTCAAGGGAACCGAATACGACACGGGGCTTGATACCAAACTGCTGCTGGAAATCGCCGCCTACTTCCGGGAGGTACGGAAGAATTACAAAAAATTCGAGTCCAGTTTTCTGGGGGCCGACACCCGGATTTTGGTGTCCCAGGTTCCCGGCGGTATGCTCTCCAACCTGGAAATCCAGCTTAAGGAACAGGGCGCGTCCGACAAGATCGACGACGTATTAAAAGAAATCGCCGTGGTTCAAAAGGATTCAGGTTATCCGCCCCTGGTAACCCCCACCAGTCAGATTGTGGGTACCCAGGCGGTGTTTAACGTCCTCTTTGGCCGGTACAACCGGCTTTCCGGGGAATTCCAGGATCTCATGGCGGGTAAATACGGCACCTG
>JAITBE010000307.1 GCA_031283755.1 Spirochaetaceae bacterium | reverse complement strand
TGGGACTCGGGCAGGGTCTGGACCTCCCGCAGTTTCCGTTCAATGGTCCGGGAACGGGTGCCGGCCCGTTCGATTTCTTTGCTGGCCTGGTCGAGTTTTTCCTTGGTTTTGTCCAGGACATCCCCGAATTTTCCGAATTCCGTCCGGACCGCCCCCAGAAGTTCCCAGATTTCGCTGGTCCGCTTTTCCACCGCGAGGCTCCGGAACCCCATTTGCAGGCTGGAAAGGAAGGCCGAAAGGGTAGTCGGGCCGGTGATGGTGATCTTGAACTCCCGCTGAAGGGATTCAAACAAGCTGGGGATCCGCAAAACCTCCGCATAGAGACCCTCGAAGGGCAAAAACATGATGGCAAAGTCCGTGGTATTGGGGGGATCCACGTACTTGGTTTTAATATCCTTGGCAAAAAGCCGGATCCTCTTTTCCAGCTCCTTTTGATACCGGGCTATGTCCTCAACGTTCCCCGCATCATAGGCCCCCTGGAGCCGTTCGTAATCCTCCGAAGGGAATTTCGCGTCCAGGGGCAGCCATAAGACCTTTTCCGAATTCTCCTTGCTGGGGATCTTGACCGCGTATTCCACCATATCGTTGCTGTCCGCCTTGGTTTTTACATTTTGGGCGTATTGGTTGGGGGAGAGGAGCTGCTCCAGAATCGCTCCCAGCTGGTATTCCCCCAGGACCCCCTTGGTTTTAACATTGGACAATACCTTTTTAAGGTCCCCCACCCCCGTGGCCAGGTTCTGCATTTCCCCCAGGCCCTTCTGTACCAGTTACAGCCGCTCGCTGACCAGCTTGAAGGATTCTCCCAGCCGGGTTTCCAGGGTTTTGTGGAGTTTTTCATCCACCGTTTCCCGCATTTTTTCCAGTCTGGCGCTGTTTTCGTTCTGGATGTCCAGGAGCTTCTTTTCCACGGTCCCCCGCATCTTTTCCAGGGCGGCGGACAGCTCCTCCCGGTTTACCCGGGCCGAGTTGTTCACCGATTCCAGGATGGCCCGTAGTTTCCCCTCCAAAAGGGAGGAAAAATTGATAAAAACCGTATTGAGTTCTTCCCGGGAATCCTTGGAGGACTGGCGTATCTCCTCCCGGTTTCTGCCGAATTCATCCCGGAGGGACAATTCATTTTTATCAAGCCGTTTTTCGTAGTCTAAAAACTTTTGGGCGGTCTGTTCCTGCTCCTGGGAGCTGTGTTGTTTGATCAAAACGATCAACAGCAAGATCAATTCCAGGGCAATTCCGATTAAAATCAGCCAGAGGGCATTGGTTTCCAGCATGGTTTCTCCTCTCAAGGGACGGCTTGAAAAGCTCCGCTTCCTTGGGTAAAGTTATATTATGTCGGATTTTCGGTATTTTATAAAGGTCCTCCCTATCCTCCTGGTTTTGGGAGGAATAGGAGGGCCGCTTGGGGCCCAGCCCAACGGAGAGGGGTCTACCGCCCTGATCGGTCTTACCCTGGGGGAGGTCCTGTCCCGGTTTGGCGTTCCCCAGGCGGTGTACCCGGTCCGGGGGCGTGAGGAATGGCAGGATGATGTGGTTTTTGAGTATGAAAACCAGGATCTCTACATCTACCGGGACCGGGTCTGGCAGTTGGGGCTTAAGACGGCTTATGGCATAACCCTGGGGGATTCCCGGCAGCTGGTACTCCTGGTGCTGGGGGAACGGGCCCAGGTTTTTTCCGGCTATATCCAGGCTTCCCTTCCGGGAGAGTCCTGGCCGCTCAAGTTTCGGGTTAATATGGATCCCCAGGACAAGGTCTCGGGGTTGTTTATCTATCGTTCCGATTTTTAGCGGAGTTAAAATGGCCCGAATATGCCTTTGTTTAACCGGAAGAACCCTTGCCCGGGATCAGGAAATTCTGAAAAAATACGAAAAACAGGTGGATTTGGCGGAACTCCGGGTGGATTGCCTTGACCCGGATGAGCGGTTTCTGGTCCGGCGTTTCCCCGAAATGGTAAAGGTGCCGGTGATTCTGACCGTGCGGCGGAAACGGGACGGCGGCTCCTTTGTTGACGGGGAAGGGGCCCGGATCATCCTTTTGTCCAAGGGGCTTGCCTTTGCCGAAGCGGATCGCCGGCATAATTTCGCCTATGTGGATTTGGAGGAGGACCTGGATGTCCCCAGCCTTGAGGAGGCCGCCCGGGCCTTTGGGACCCGGATTATACGGTCTTTCCATGATTTTCAGGGGGTGGAGCAAAATCTGGCCGGCCGGGTCCGGTCTTTAATCCATGCGGGGGACGAGATCATCAAGGCCGCGGTGATGCCCCAGTCCATGGCGGATGTGGTCCGGGTCTACGAGGCCGCCCGGGATCTTTGGAATGTGGAAAAAATAATTCTCTGCATGGGGGATTACGGCAGTAATACCCGGATCCTGGCGGAACTTTTGGGTTCCCACCTGACCTATACCACTGTTAAGGGAGAGCCCGATATTCCCCCGGGAGCGCCGGGGCAGCTTTGTCCCCAGGAGCTGGTGGATCTTTACCGGTTCCGCTCGATTACCCCCAAAACCCGGATCTTTGGGATCGTGGGTTTCCCCCTGAAGGTTACATCCAGCCCGGCTTTTTTTAACGCCGTCTTTACCCAGCGAAATATTGATGCGGTGTATATCCCCTTCCCTTCGGACTCCCTGGAATTTTTTATGAAACTGGCGGACATTATCGGCCTTGAGAGCGCCTCGGTAACGATCCCCTATAAAGAGGAGATCCTTCCTTACTTAAAGGTCCGTTCGGAAAAGGTCGATTTTATTAAGGCCTGTAATACCATATTCCGGTGCCCGGAGGGCTGGAAGGGGGCCAATACGGATGCCCTGGGATTTTCCGATGTCCTGCTCGAATTTATCAACAAAAAAAATCTCAAGGGCCAGCGGGTTACCATTGTCGGGGCCGGGGGGGCTGCCCGGGCGGTGGCGGCGGAGGTGTACCGGCTCAAGGGGAAGGCCCTGATCCTCAACCGCACCATGTTCCGCGCCCGGGATCTGGCCGCCCGTTACCGCTTTGCCTGGGCGGGCCTCGATGAACGGGGGGTAGAACTCATATACAATTATTCGGACATCATCATTCAAACGACCTCCGTGGGGATGGAACCCGATATTAACGCGGACCCCCTGGAATTGTATGAATTTTCCGGCCGGGAAGCGGTGATGGATCTTATCTATAAACCGGAAATTACCCGTTTATTAAGCCGGGCCGCCCAGGCAGGGTGCCCGATCCGGAACGGTTACGATATGTTTATCCGTCAGGCCCAATACCAGTACACCCAATTTTTTGGTGAGGATTTTCCTGTTCAGCTTATGTCCAGGATAAGTATTTGAGGAGAAAACGTGATGGACGGGACGATCAAGGAATTAGTCGGTAAAAACGCCGTGGAAACCATGGTAAAAAGCGGTATGAAGCTGGGGCTGGGGACCGGTTCTACCGCCATGCCCGCGGTACGGCATGTGGGCCTCCTTTTGCGGCAGGGAATTCTAAAGGATATCCGGGCGGTTCCCACCAGCTTTCAGACCAGTATAGAATGTGAAAAATGGGGGATTCCCCTGTTCAGCCTCAATTCCGCGGAGATCCAGGGGGCCCTGGATTTGACCATAGACGGCGCCGACGAGGTGGATCCCCGGGGGTATTGCATTAAAGGGGGCGGCGGAGCGCTCTTGGTGGAAAAGATCACCGCCTATGTCTCCAAAGCCTATGTTATCGTGGTGGACGAAACCAAGGTAGTGGAACATCTGGGACTGCGATTCCCCCTGCCCATTGAGGTGGTTCCCGAAGCCCGGGTGTCCGTAAGCCGGGCCCTGGAGTCCTTTGGCGGGGAGCTTACTCTGCGGGAAGCGGTCCGTAAAGCCGGGCCGGTGATCACCGAGCATGGGAACCTCCTCCTGGATCTGCGGTTTAAACAACCGGTGGACCCCGCTTTTTTGGAAACCGAACTTAACCGCATCCCCGGAATCGTGGAAAACGGTTTTTTTACCCGGCTTGCTCCCCGGGTTTTCGTGGGTCACGCCGATGGAACCGTGGAGATTCGGGGTTAACCCATGGATCGGCATATCAACTTTTTTGAGCTGGAAAAGGCCGCCGCCAAACCGGGCTGCCCCCTCTGCCGGATTATTTCCGACCGGGCGGAACGGTACATGGACAACCTGCTCTTTGAACACGTTTCCGACCGGGCCTTCCGGGCGGCCTACCGCGCCGCCGGAGGGTTCTGCGCCTATCATTCCCGGCATCTTGAGTCCTTCCGGGACGGCTTGGCGGTGGCTATTTTAGGGCGGGATATCCTGGAAGACGAGCTGAAATCCTTTGCCGCGGGAAAATTCCGCAAACCCAAGGCCCCCTGTCCGGTTTGCCTGGAACAGGACCGGATCGAAAAAGAGTACCTCGGCTTTCTTGCCGGTTCCGGCGGAGACGGCCGGGACGAGGCGGACCTGCGGGCCGCCTTTACCGCTTCGGAGGGGCTCTGCGTCCCCCACTACGAAAAGCTCCTGAGGAACGCCAAAGCCGTTCCCGGCTGGCTCATCCGGTTCCATGAGGGGCGTTTCAAGGAACTCCTGGCCCGGACGGAACGTTTTATCGAGTTATCCGCCTACGGCAGACAGGAGGAATTTTCCCGGCTGGAAGAAAAGGACAAAATCGTCTGGAAGGAACTCGCGGCGGCCCTCCGGGGAAAGGGTTCTTCCTAGAAGCCCACGGATACGGCGCTAAGTACCCCACTGACGGCCGACGAGAAAAGCCTCGATCATCAGCTCTAAGGATTGCGGGGTATAGGTTCTATACTTCATATTGTAGAACAACAAATTAATGAAATTTTTTGCTGCGGTGCCGGATGGCTTGTTTTGGTCTATTCCCGCTTCTTTGAGTATTCTTGGAAGAAACAACGCGATAGCGACTTTTTCGTTGATGTCAAAATTCTTAGGAAATTCTTGAATAATCTGTATGGGATGACGGCGCAGGAACCAATATAATTGATAGCCGTAGATCTTTTGGACATTGGTGTGTTCTATATCCTGAAAATCCTTTAACCTGGCAATATCCGTAAAATAGTCAAGGATCATCATTTTAAAACTTTCCAGGTCAATGCGGACTTTATCCGTGATATTACGCTTTTTTAGGATAGCAATAGTATTGGATAACAGGGTCTTAAATCTGAAAAAAATGATATTATCGGGAAAATAACTCAATAAAAACTGATAATGATCATCCTTAACAAAACACATGGTTATTCCATATCCATAATATATTTAAAGGTGTCTGTTTCAAGAAACTCCTGAACCGCCTGGCTGTCCCGTTCTAGCTTCGTTGCGGTATAATCCGTTTCTGAATTCTGCGACCGGGCGAGTTTAAATTTGCCGTCTTTTAATTCGTTTTGAAAGATTTCTGTTTCTTTCTTAACATCAATATCCATGGTATTACTCCTCCTTAATAAAATAACACACAGCAAATTTACCTGTCAATTATGGAAGCAAATGCCGCCACCCGTTTTTTCCCCAACACGTTTTCAAAAACCGCCGTATAATTTTCGCCGCGAAAAATACGGGCGCGATTTTCAGGGAGTGCCAGTATGTTCTCCTGTATGGAGCGCCGCGCCTGCTCCTTGGTAATATCGTGACGCCAATATTCATCAATAACCGCCTTAACCGCTTTGGCCGCTTCATTGGCATTTTGAAATAGTATCTGCTCCATAAACATATCCTTTATTGTATTATATAAATATAAGCCATTTATGTCAAGTATTTTTATTATGTTAATTATTAAATAAATTAAAATAATTAACATAAAAGACTTTCTTAGACATCAGCCGGTACATAAACAGACGAATATTCAGGATAAAACCAGAAATACTGACCATGCTTCTTCCCCCTTGATAATATTTTTTTATATGGGTATTATATTCTCATGGTTGATCAGGTACTTATCGATACTTTGAATCTCAGGTCCCGGGATTTTGCGGTTCGGTGGAAGGATAAGATCCGTCGATCTCCCCAATTGAAGAACTACAATGCCCTGGCCGACGACCGGTTGATCGAGGCGGATATACCTTTTTATCCCCTTTTGGCCCGTACCATGGACCGGGGGCTGGATCGGACCATTGTGGGGGAATTTTTTGTTAGACTGGGTAAGGACCGGATGGCGAACGGCTTCCCCGTTTCCGAGGTGATCTATGCGGTTAACCTGGCTCAGCAGGTGGTTATCGAATATCTTATGACCGATTTTGTCCTGGACAGTACGGTACGGATGTATCAGGCCATGGGGATCGTTACCAAGGTGTCGGAATTTTTTCTTTTGGGCTGTTTTTACCTTACCAAGGGTTTTCTTGAGGCAACCTATACGCAGATGAGCCGGACTGACGCTGTTTCGGAGGAGTTGTTGAAAAAATATTTTAGGGATGATTTTTTCTTTAAAAAAAATTAGGGGCCTGTTTCAAAATGGATATTAAAGGATCCTTGGAAGAGTTTAAGATTATTTTTTCGATCCCTATTTTTCGTGATAAACCCTTATATATATTAGGACAGGAGATCCGTTCCATCGATATTAATGAAACGGTGCTTATCTCCTGGGTAGTTATGGCGATCCTGATTATCGCCTCCCTGGTGTTGACCCGCCGCTTCAAGGAGGTTCCCCGGGGCCCCCAGGTTATCCTGGAGGCTATGGTGGAATTCCTCAACCGTTTCTCCAAAGACCATTTTGGCCGCCGGGCAAAAACCTACGGCCCCTTTATCGGAACCATCTTTTTGTTTTTGCTGCTGGCCAATATTATACCGGTCCTCTCCCCGGTGGGGGCCTTTGGACATGAGCCGCTTTTTTCCATCAGGCCCCCCACGCGGGATATTAATTTGACCGCCGCCATGGCCATCCTTGCGATCCTCGTGGTGCTGGTGAGCGGCCTGAGGGCCCGGGGCCTCAGGGGCTGGTGTAAAAATCTCCTCCAGCCCGTGCCCATGATGCTGCCCTTTAACCTGTTGGAATATATCATCCGGCCCACTTCCATGTGCCTGCGGCTGTTCGGAAATATCCTGGGGGGCCTTATTATTATGCTCCTTATTGAAGGGGTTGTCCCCATTGCCCTTCCCCCGATTCTGTCCCTTTATTTTGATTTTTTGGACGGGCTTATTCAAGCCATGGTATTTACGTTTTTGACCACCCTTTTCATCGCCGAGGCGGTGGAGGTAGAATAATAGCGTTCCGGGACTTTAGCGGGTCTTGAAAGCGCCTTAATAGAGGGAGTTTTATATGGAATTAATGTACCTTATCGGAGCGGGTATCGCGGTTGTGGCCGGCCTGGGAGCCGGCATCGGTATCGGGATTGCCACGGGCAAAACCGCCGAAGCTATTTCCCGGCAGCCTGAAGCGTCGGGGAAAATACAAACCGTGTTTTTTTTAGGTATCGCCCTGGCGGAGGCCACTGCCATATACGGGTTTGTGGTTTCAATCCTCTTGATCGTCAGATGAAAACTGCGGCGCGGTTTCCGGTTCCGGCTGGAAACCGTTGAACTTAAAAGGTTTTTGTTATGCTTGATTTTTCCTGGGTAACCTTTGTGGTGACCCTCCTTAATATCGGAATACTGTATTTTATCCTTCGGGCTATTCTTTTTAAACCGGTTACCCAATTCATGGAAAAGCGGACTAAAAAGATAGCGGAGGACATAGAACAGGCGGAGAAAGATAAAAATCAGGCCAAGGCCCTGCTTCAGCAATATGAGGATGTACTCAACCAAGCCAAAGGGGAAGCGGCGCTTATCATCAAAAACGCCCAGGAAAGCGCCCGGGTCCAGGCGGGCCGGATAGTTGCCGACGGCAAGGCCCAGGCGGACGCCGTCATTGCCAATGTCCGCCTACAGGCCGAGGCCGAGCGGAATGCCGCCTTGCTTACCTTCAAAGCCGAAGCCGCCGGGTTGGTCATCAGCGCCGCAAGCCGGCTTCTGCGGCGGGAACTGACCCAGGAGGACAGCCGCACTCAGGCGGCCCTGCTCCTGCGGGAATTGGGAAAAACCCCCTGATGTTTTTCGCCGGACGTTGGGCATCGGCCTTTGTGGACGCCTCGGGAACCTATGCCGGCGAGGGGCTGCGGGTGTTAAAGGCCCTGATCCCCGCCATAGGACGGGTATCCGGTGTTGTTTCGGGAACCGCGGCCTCCCTCGATGCCGCCCGGATCCTCCGGACGGCGCTGATCAAAGCGGGCTTTGATCAGGAGGACCGGGGGATGAAATTTGCCCTGGGGACCGTGGTATTGTTGATAAAAAAGAACCGTTTAAAATACGGGGATCTGGTGATCCGGGAAATCGAAAAGGCCCTGGATCAGAAGAATGGGGTTCTGCCGGTAACCGTGGAAACCGCCTCTCCGCTGGACGCGGAATTTCAGCATACCCTGGGGGAGCTTCTGAAACAGAAAACCGGCGCACGGGAGATACGGTTCACGATCACCGGGGTCCCGGAGCTTTTGGCCGGGTGTAAACTGCGGATGGGCAGCGCTTCCCTGGATGCCAGCCTGCGGGGGCAAATACAGAAGATGGCGGCGGATTTATCCGCCGCCGGAGGTTTTTCATGGTAAATTTCGGCAACCTTGCCAAGGTTTTGCAGGAGCAAATTGAACAATGGGAAGGGAAGGCTACTTCGGATTCTACGGGCTTTGTGATCCAGGTGGGGGATTCGGTAGCGACCGTCCACGGTTTGGATAGGGCTGTCTACGGTGAACTGGTGGAATTTACCTCCGGCGCCGTGGGGATGATCTTGAATCTGGAAGAAAACGGCGTGGGCTGTGTGCTTTTAAGCGGGGAATCCCTGGTAAAGGACGGGGAGGAAGCCCGGGGAACCGGCAGGGTCGTGTCGGTTCCGGTGGGCGCCGCCCTGTTGGGCCGGGTGGTAAACCCCCTGGGACTGCCCATAGACGGAAAGGGCCCCCTGGAAGCGGAGTCCTACCTCCCCATTGAACGTCCCGCCCACCCGGTAATAGAACGGGGCAGCGTGAATGTACCCCTCCAAACCGGGACCCTTTCGGTGGACGCCATGATCCCCATAGGCCGGGGACAGCGGGAGCTTATTATCGGGGACCGGCAGACCGGAAAAACCGCCCTGGCGGTGGACGCCATTATCAACCAGAAGGGCAAGGAGGTCTACTGTATTTACTGCGGTATAGGCCAAAAGTCATCCTCCGTGGCGGCGATCATAAAAAACCTTGAACGTTACGGGGCCATGGAATATACCTTTGTGGTGTTAGCCTCGGCTTCGGATTCCGCGGCCCTGCAGTACCTGGCGCCGTATTCGGCCTGCGCCATGGCGGAATACTTTATGAGCCAGGGCAAGGATGTGCTGGTGGTGTATGACGACCTTTCCAAACACGCCGTGGCTTACCGGACCATATCCCTGCTCCTCCGCCGCCCCCCGGGCCGGGAAGCCTTTCCCGGGGACGTGTTTTACCTCCACTCCCGGCTTCTGGAGCGGGCCGCCAAACTTTCCCCTGAAAAGGGGGGGGGATCGGTTACCGCCATTCCCATTGTGGAGACCCAGGCGGGGGATATTTCCTCGTATATTCCCACCAATGTTATTTCCATCACCGACGGCCAGATATTCCTGGATTCAGAGTTGTTTAATTCCGGGTTCCGGCCTGCCATAGACGTGGGGCTTTCGGTAAGCCGGGTGGGAGGGTCCGCCCAGTCCAAGGTGATCAGAAAAATCTCCGGCCGGCTGCGGCTGGATCTGGCCCAATACCGGGAAATGGCCGCCTTCGCCCAATTCGGCAGCGACCTGGATAAGTCCACCCAGGACAAACTGGCCCAGGGGGAGCGGCTTATGGAAGTCTTAAAGCAGTCCCAGTTTTCACCCTATGCCATGGAAGAGCAGGCCGCGATCCTCTTTATGGCGGTCGGCGGGTATTTGATGGATGTCAAGGTCGAGGAGGTCTCCGCCTTTGTTACGGCTTTTCTTGAGTACCTCAAGGCCCGGTCTGAAGACACCCTCAAAACCATCGCCCAAACCGGGAATATCACACCGGAGATGGAGCAGGGCATGACCTCGGCGATTGAGGAATTTAAACAGCTTAAACGCTAGGGGAAGGTATGGCGAATTTACGGGATGTACGGCTGCGGATGCGGGCCATAGAACAGACCCTCCAGGTTACCAAGGCGATGAACCTTATCTCCACGGCAAAATTGCGGAAGGGTCGGCGGATTCTGGAGGACACGGAACCCTTTTTCCGGCGGATCCAAAAATCCATGTACGATATTTTGGCCGGGGCCGAAACCATGGAAAGTGAATATTTGAGTAAAAAAAAGATCGGGGATCCGGGCCGGGTTGCCGTATTGGTGATTACCAGCGACAAGGGCCTTGCCGGGGGGTATAACGCCAATATCTTTAGGGCGGTGAATGAATTATGCGCCCAACACGCCAATCCCATCCTGATCCTGATAGGCTCCATTGGCTACCGGTATTTTATCCATTCCCCGCATCTGATCCTGGAGAATTTTTCCTTCCGGTCTCAACTGCCGGAGGTGGAAAATGCCAAGGAAATCGCGGATTATATTATTTCCCAATACCTGTGGGGTATGTTGGGTGAGGTATATATGGTTTACACCCACATGTACAGCACCATTAAGCTGTTGCCCACGGTACGGCAGATTCTTCCCCTGGACGCGGAGAAAATTCAGAATGAGCTGGCCCAAATCGAAAGCCAAAAAAGGACGGAACTCCGCTTTGAGTACCTCCCTTCGGAGGATGCGGTTTTTGATTCCCTGGTGCCATTGTATATCAAGGGGATCATCTACGGCGCCCTGGTGGAATCCTATGTCAGCGAGCAGAGCGCCCGGATGGCCGCCATGGACGAGGCCTCCAAAAACGCCGAGGAGATGCTTGCCGCACTACAGATCCACTACAACCGGGCCCGGCAGACAAGTATTACCCAGGAAGTAACGGAGATAATTTCCGGGTCCCAGGCCCTGAGCGAGGAGTGAGGAATGGGCAATATTGGTATTGTTACACAGATAGTTGGTCCCGTGGTGGATGTCCGGTTTGAACTGGGGGATATTCCTTCGATTTTGAACGCCCTGGAGATTAAAGACGGGAATCGGACGGTGATACTGGAGGTCCTCCAGCATATCGGGGATAACCGGGTCCGCTGCGTCGCCATGGCCGCCACCGAGGGTCTGTCCCGGGGCTTGCAGGTTGTGGATACCGGATACCCCATCCGGGTGCCCGTGGGCGAAGCGGTTCTGGGGCGGATGTTTAACGTAACCGGCCAGCCCATTGACGATAGGGGGGCTTTTACCCATGACGAATACGCCTCGATCCACCGGGGGGCCCCCAGTTTTGAGGAGCAGAAACCGGCCACCGAGGTGTTTGAGACGGGGATCAAGGTCATCGACCTGATTGCCCCCTATGCCAAGGGGGGTAAGATCGGCCTTTTTGGCGGCGCCGGGGTGGGCAAAACCGTGTTGATCATGGAACTTATCCGGAATATCGCCATGGAACATGCGGGATATTCGGTCTTTGCCGGGGTAGGGGAGCGTTCCCGGGAAGGGGCCGATTTATGGAAGGATATGAACGAATCCGGGGTGGTGGAAAAAACCGCCCTCGTCTTCGGCCAGATGAATGAACCCCCGGGGGCCCGGATGCGGGTCGCCCTGGCGGGGCTTACCATGGCGGAATACTTTCGGGATAAGGGCGGCCAGGACGTACTCCTTTTTGTGGATAACATATTCCGGTTTATCCAGGCCGGGGCGGAGGTTTCCGCCCTGCTGGGCCGAATCCCCAGCGCCGTGGGGTACCAGCCGACCCTGGCCAACGAGATGGGGTCCCTCCAGGAACGGATCGCCAGCACTTCCAAGGGGTCCATTACCAGTGTCCAGGCGGTGTATGTCCCCGCGGACGACCTTACCGATCCCGCCCCGGCCACCACCTTTGCCCACCTGGACGCCACTACGGTTCTCTCCCGAAAGATCGTGGAACTGGGGATATACCCTTCTATTGACCCTCTGGCTTCCACTTCCCGGATCCTTGACCCCGCGATAGTGGGCGAGGAGCATTACCATACCGCCCGGCGGACCCAGCAGACCCTTCAGCGGTACAAGGAACTCCAGGATATCATCGCAATCCTCGGTATGGATGAGCTTTCTCCGGATGACAAGCTGGTGGTATCCCGGGCCCGGAAGATCCAGCGTTTCCTGGGGCAGCCCCTTTTTGTGGCGGAACGGTACAACGCCATGGACGGCCGCTACGTGCCGGTAAAAGAAACGGTCCGGGGCTTTAAGATGATCCTGGACGGTGAGTGTGATTCCATCCCCGAACAGTCCTTTTTTATGGCCGGGGGTATTGACGACGTATTGGAAAAATCCAGTAAACTATAGGAAAGCCCATGCCGAACCTGTTTACCTTCGAGGTATATACCCCATACCGGCTTTTTTATTCCGATTCCGTGGAGGCCGTTACCCTGACTCTGAAGGACGGGGAAATCGGGATCTATGCGAACCATGATTTTTTTACCGCCCCGGTGATTCCCTGTGTGCTTAACATCAAGGACAAGCAGGGACAGTGGAAGGCCGCCTTTTCCACCGAAGGTATCCTGGAGGTGACCCACCACAAAACCGTGCTGCTGGTGGACGCCGCGGAATGGCCTAAGGAGATAGACAGGACCCGGGCGGAAGCCGCCAAACGTCAGGCCCTGGAATCCCTGGAAATAGGGATGCTGAAATTCGAAATTGATAACGCCAAGGCTGCCCTACAGCGGGCGGAGATTCGGCTAAAGCTTTTGGATATGACAAACAAGGCCTCCCTGCCGATCTAAACTTGACCCGCGGAACGGAAATTTAACCACGAACGGAATACAAGAAATTTAATCATGAACGCACGAACAGAAGAAAACGAGGTATGAATAGAAGAAGAATGAACCACTAAGGACACGAAGGACACGAAGGGGGAAAAGGATATATGAAGCAAGGCGTTATTCGAGGGTCTGGTTTAATACCCCGGAGCTTGCTCTAAACTTGACCCACAATTCAGGTATCATTACCTGTTTTAAGAAAAAACAACGGAATTTCACAGAATTACACGGAAAGAACAAGAGAAAAAATAGGCATATGGGCCTGTCAGATTTTTCGTGTAAATGAGCTGGCTGAAATTTTGACCGTCATTCTACCTTCAGTTTTCCATGGGGTTGGTTTCCGTAATTCTTTGTGTCATAAGAAATTACGACATTTCTAGCAAAAGCCGAATTGTTCAAAATTTCAAAAAAGGGAAATAAGGAAGAAATTTACTCTTAATATCTGACAGGC
>JAITBE010000245.1 GCA_031283755.1 Spirochaetaceae bacterium | reverse complement strand
CCCGAGATTAACCCTCCCTACCTGGTGGTATTTACCAGCTATACCGGAGCGGGCCCCGAGGAGGTGGAACGATCCGTCAGCCGGGTTCTGGAGGCGGCCCTGTCCGGCGTTTCGAGCCTTGAAAAGGTAACTTCCACCTCGTCCAAGGGTTCCAGCATGGTGATGATGGAATTTACCTACGGAACGGACCTGGCGGACGCTTCCAACTCCGTCCGGGACGCCCTGGACCGGGTCAGGAATTATATGCCCAGCGGGGCGGATACCCCCACGATCTTCCGGTTTGATCCCTCCATGATCCCCATCATGGGCCTTATGGTGATGGGGAACCGTTCCCCGGAGGAACTGCGGGAACTGGCGACGGATACCATCGTACCCCGGATAGAGCAGACCCCGGGGGTGGCTACCGCATCGGTCAACGGCGGACGGGAGAAGATCATCCGGGTGGAGATCCCCCAGTCCCGGCTTGAGGCCTACGGCCTGACGGTAACCCAGATACAGCAGATGCTGGCGGCCCAAAACATGCAGGTCGCCGCGGGAACCATCACCGAGGGGGGGCTTTCCTACCTCCTGACCACCATGGGGGAATACTCCTCCCTGGATCAGATCCTGAACACGGTGATCTCCTATAAGGGCGGGGGCGTGTCGGGCAGCGGCCAGGTGGAACTGCCCCGGAGTGTGTACCTTCGGGATATTGCCGACGTGTTTGAAGGCTACCGGGATGAAACCAGCGCCGTGTATGTCAACGGAACCCCCGCCGTCATGATGTCGGTCCAGAAGCAGAGCGGTAAAAACTCCGTGCAGACCGCCCGGGAACTGCGGGCCCGGCTGGAACGGATGACCCGGGAACTCCCCCAGGATATCAAAATAACCGAGCTTTATAATACCACGGATCAGATAGAAAACACCCTGAACCAGGTTACTTCCACCGCCCTTTCGGGGGCCATCCTGGCGGTGCTTATCCTCTTTATCTTCCTCCGTTCCATAAAACCGACCATCATCATTGGTATCAGTATTCCGGTGTCCATCGCCATCACCATGATGATGATGTATTTCGCGGGGCTCACCCTGAACCTGATGACCATGGCGGGACTGGTCCTGGGTATCGGGATGCTGGTGGATAACTCCATCGTCATCCTGGAAAATATCTACCGCTACCGGGAAAAGGGGGCCAAGCTCCAGTCCGCCGCGATTCTGGGCGCCCAGGAGATGATCGTGGCTATCGTCGCCTCCACCCTGACCACCATCTGCGTGTTCGCCCCCCTGGTAGCTTTTCAGGGGATGCTGGAAATGGCGGGGGAGATGTTTGCCGGTTTAGCGTTTACGGTGGTCATATCCCTGGCCATTTCCCTCTTTACGGCAATCGTTTTGGTTCCGGTTTTGTCCAGCCACTACTTTCCCCTGGTTACCCGGAAGCAGAAACCCCTGAAGGGCTTTATAGCGGCGATTGACCGGGTATTCGAGAGGTTTTTTACCGCCCTGGAAAACCTCTACCGCCGGGCGGTTGACCGGGTGCTGCGGCACAAATTGATCGTCATCCTGGTGCTTATTGTCCTCTTTGCGGGCAGCATCTTTATGATCCCCGTGGTGGGCTGGGTTTTTATGCCCCAACAGGAAGCGGATTCGGTCAGCATCAACGTAACTCTCCCCATGGGCACTCCCCTTCCCGAGACCGAGGCGGTGCTGCGGCAGATCCAGCTCATCGTGGAAAAGGAAGTCCGGGGCTATGACCGGCTGGTCCTTAACGCCGGGGGCGGCGGCATGATGGGTATGGGGGGAGGCAGCAACTCAGGCTCCCTGCGGATAAACCTTCCCAGCTACAAAGACCGGATCGACAGCGCCGACGACATTAAAACAAAAATACGCGCCCACTTTAACGAATTCCCCGGGGTGATCTTTAACTTCGGCGGAGGCGGTATGGGCGGCGCCATGGGGGGTAACCCCATTGATATTGTGATCAGAACCGACGACCTGGTGAAAGGGAAAGCCCTGGCGGAACGGATCGCCGGTATCATCCGGGAACGGGTCCCGGACGCTACCGAACCCCGGGTGGACCTGCAGGACGGGCTCCCCCAGATCGAAATTGAGCTTGACCGGGACCGGCTCTACGCCCTGGGGCTCAACACCCTTACCGTGGGGAACGAGATCAAAGCCGCGGTGGACGGCATTACCGCCACCCGCTACAAAACCGGAGGCCACGATTACGACGTGGTGCTGATCCTCGCCGAGGCGGACCGGAGTACCCGGCCCGCCCTGGACCACATCTTTGTGAACAGCCAGGTGGCCGGCCGGGTGCCTCTTTCCAGTTTTGCGTCCTACAAGGAAGGTACCGGGCCTTTGACCATCACCCGGGAAAATCAGAGCCGGGTACTCCACGTTACCGCCGGGGCGGTGCCGGGCACCAAAATCAATATCCTGGAAAACCAGGTCAGGACCCTTATCACCGCGGAGATCCCCGCGGAGGATGATGTGATCATCGAATACGCCGGGGATAACGCGGATATGGTGAAGATGATGGGCCGCTTTGTGCTGATCATGGTGGTGGCGGTGTTTCTGGTTTTCGGGGTTATGGCCAGTTTGTTTGAATCCTTCCGGGACCCCTTTATCATCATCTTTACTATCCCCCTGTCGGTTATTGGGATCGTGGCGATCTACCTTATCACCGGAACCACCTTTAATATCCTTACCGCAGTGGGGCTTCTGGTCCTGATGGGGGTCATCGTGAATAACGGCATCGTCCTGGTGGACTACACCAACCTGCTCCGCAAGCGGGGGCTCCCCCTGCACCAGGCCTGCGTGGAAGCCGCGGGGAACCGCCTGCGGCCCATCTTGATGACCACCCTGACCACGATCCTGGGGCTGGTCCCCATGGCCTTCTTCCCCGGGGAGGGCTCGGAAATGGTGGCGCCCATCGGCAAGACCGTCTTGGGGGGCCTCTCCTTCGGCACCCTGATGACCCTGTTCCTCATGCCCACCATCTATGCCATTATGAACAAACGTTCCGATGAGCGGGAGGCCCGGGCCGCGGCCCGCCGGGAACGGATCGCCGCGGGGCTTTCCAGAAAACAGGGGCAAAAACAGGCCCTGTCCGATCAGGGGGCCGCATCCCTGGGCGACGGCCCGGCGATTGGTTCCGAACAGGTTGGGGAGGCCGGGATATGATACGGATTGAAATTATTGCCAATCATTCGGTGGAAGAGAATATCCTGGAGGCCCTGGCGGCCGAGAACGCGGGCAAATACTACACCAAATACCCCAATGTTTACGGGGTGGGTTCCACCGGCCCCCGGATGGGGGACGCCATCTGGCCGGAGGAGAATTTCGCCCTGGTCATCTGGTGTGAGGCGGAGGAAGCCCGGGGCATAGCGCGGGCGGTGGCTTCCGTCAAAGAACATTTCCACGATGAGGGAATCAAGCTTTTTTCTACGAACGAAGCCGCCCTTCAGGGGGAAGCCGAAACCCCGCCGCCGGAGCAGCCGGCCGGGCCGGAGGAGGAAAACAGCATCTAAGGGCCGGGGTTGGGGTTCCGGCAAAAAAAGCGAACGCTCAAAGCTGTCAAGTTCTGTTGCAGGCGGGTAAAATCGCCTGCGGCGGGACATCTTGTTTTAGAAGAATTTAACCCAAACATTACAAACCACACGAACTTTCATTTGAAATCCATGTCTCATTTCGTGTTGTTTGTGTGATTTATGGTTAAATTTCATTAATTATACCGGTTATTTAGGATAATTATGACGACAACACGCCATTTGAGCGGGAAACACCGATAAATAATTCTGAATCACGCCAATCGCCATGGACTTTCATTCGAAATTCACATCTCCATTCGTGTAATTCGTGGTTAGATTTCCTTCTTTTTTGTGGTTATTTATCAGTATCCTTAGGCTTTACCAGGTACCAGTAGGTTGATATGATGAATTAACCACGCTGACGGAGACCCTGCTGGTAACTTTGTACGGGTATTCCGCGGCGGAAGCGAAGATCACGGCGGAGGTTCTTGTCGAAGCCGACGCGCGGAACATACCCTCCCACGGCGTGTCGCGGCTTGATTTCTACCGGGGGAACCTTAAGGGGGGCTTTGCCAAGCCGAAGACCGAACCGGAAATCGTCTGCGAGACCCCGTCTTCCCTGGTGGTTGACGGGCATGACGGCGTTGGGCCTTATATCGCCGATTTTAGCGTGTCCCGGATGCTGGCAAAGGCCGAAAAACAGGGGAGCGCTTTTTGCAGCGTCCGTAATTCAAACCACTTCGGGATCGCGGGGTTTTGGGCGGAAAAGGCGGCCCGCCGGGACATGATCGGCCTTGCCTTTACCAATACCCGCACCTGCGGTATTCCCACCTTCGGCCGTGAACGGGTCCTGGGTACCAACCCAATATGCGCCGCCATTCCCTGCGGCCGGGACAACGGCATCTTCATGCCGGGCTGGCTTAGGATGAGGGAAGAAGCCCGGGATGGGAGGCGCGGTATGTTTTTGACCAGGAATTATGCATTGTCAATAGACTTCAACCATTTTTGAAATGATTTTATTTGTATGATTTTTTATATGCAACTTTAAGGTCGAATTGCACATAACGTTCCCGGCTGTATATGGCGTTTTATCGGCCCTGCGTTTGCGCGGCAAACGCAGGGCCGACAAAACGCGGCGGAGGTTTGCCTGGGGAATGAAGCGCAGCGGAATGACCTAGCCGTTGTGGAGGCTGAGGGTCTTTAGGCCCGATGCGCTAACAGTCCTGTTGTGCGAAGTCCAGCACTTTTAGATTTTTATTCTATCCTTATATTTTTGTACATATAAATCCAATACTTCATTTATCATTGTTTGATATTTGATGTTATGCTTCTCAGCATATTCTTTAAAAAATGTAACACTCTTGCTGTTTAAAGTTATTGTTATTTTCACCTTGGGTTCTTTTCGAACCAATTGCTCCGGCGGCGGTAAAAAATCAGGTATTATTTCACCTTCAATTATATTTTTTGAAATATTTCTTGGCGCGTCAGTGTAAATTATTTTTTTGTTCATATTTTTCCCTTCCTTCTCTCCAATATCCAGCCCCGAATATTCGGATGTTTCCGTTTCTCATAGTAAATCGTACTGTTACTATGCCCTTTCCGTTATTTCCTATACAAAAATATCTATCTTCAGTTTTCGAATGTTTTTTGTCCTTTATTATTATCCGATTACTATCATAAAATGCTTATTGAGCATCTTCAAATGAGACGAAATGTTTCTCAATATTACTTTGATTCTTATCTTCATCCCATTCAAATGTCATACATAATATTATACATACAATGTACCATATTGTCAATTAGAGCTATCCCCTCTCCGGTTTTTCCCGTAAAATAACATGAGGAGCAAAGCGTGAGTCTATACTGGAACAAGCGGGTGAAGGGCCTTTCGCCCTATGTGCCGGGGGAACAGCCCCGGGGCCGGAAGTTTATCAAACTCAACACCAACGAGAATCCCTGGCCGCCGTCTCCCAAAGCGGTGGAAGCTATGG
>JAITBE010000224.1 GCA_031283755.1 Spirochaetaceae bacterium | reverse complement strand
TAAAAACAGTGAAAGAAGCTTTATATGCGTTAATGCATAAACCAATTATTGTGTCGGCTTTCTTTCGGAAACCGTCATTACAATATATATGAGATAATATTTATGAAAAGTTTAGTATGTGCAGTTTTTCCTCTTTATCCATTATTGTTTTCTAATAATCCACTATTCACTTTTACAAATTCTTTTGAACTCTGTATTACTATATCTTTTATTTTATAATCTTTTAAATTCCGCGTGATTATTCCAAATAATTTTTGTTCTTTTGCAGTATAATATTGTAGCCCATCTTCAAAATCATTAAGTTTTGAACTCAATGCCATATCAACAACATTTTCATCAATTGGTAATATCTTTACCAATAACCGTAAATCTTTCAGTTGTTCCTTTGACTTATCGTTCCCATTCACTTTTCTTAGAATATGAGCCTCCGCAGGGCAAGCCCTGCGGTATCTTAAGCGTTGCGTTAGTCAAAACGGAGGCTCGGTCGCAAGGAAATTTATTATACCATCTGGTTTAATACCAAACCTTTGTGAGCGTTGCGTCCTTTGAGCCGGAGCAAGCTCCGGGGTATTAAACCAGACTCTCGAATAACGGGTTGCTTCATGCATCCTTTGTGTCCTTCGTGTCCTTCGTGGTTAGTTTTTCTTGGAAATTCAGGTGAATTCAAGGAAATTTTAACGATCAAAAAGTAAATGACGTTGCCCTGCCCGCGGCAATTCCCGGTTAAAACAACCGGTATCCGGTATATTAAAGAGATTTAACCACGGCAAATGAACAAAGACAAGTATTTCGAATGAAAGTTCGTGAGGACTGAGAGATTTTTGGTTGTTTATCGGTATTTCCGGTTAAATTTGTGTATTATCATCCTAATTATTATAAACAAACGATGTAATTAAGGAAATTTAACCACAAATATCACTGACAACACAAATAAAAATATGAATTTCGAATGAAAATTTCGAGTGGTTCGCGTTTAAATTTTTCGTGGGGGTTTTTCTTAAAACCGGTAATGACACCTGAATGGTGGGTCAAGTTTAGAACAAGCTCCGGGGTATGGACCAGGCCTTCCAATCAGCCTCCTAGCGGCTCCCTGACCGGCGGCAGCGGCTGCAGCCCAGGACGTGGACATGGGAACGGCCGGGTTTGTCAAAGAGCCGGGCAAAAAGGATCTCGTCCCGGGTGATTACGGACCCGCAGACCGGACAGATCCGGACCCGATCCCCTTCGAGACAATAAACACAGCCGATAATATGCATCATCCGGTCCTTTCCCTTCCCCATGGAAGGAAAAGCGGCGGACTTTACCCGTTCCCCCGGGGGCAGCCGGGCGGAACAAACCGGGCAGGTCTTGGGGGAACCCGCGGAAGACCCGGGGTATTCCGCCACCGGAAAGGCCCGCTGTCTTTTTTGCCGGCCGCCGGGGATATAAAAGCCGGTTTTATGTCCCATTCCGAAAAAAAGGGTATAGCCAAACCAGAGGAGGAAGGCGCCGATAATCATCAGAGTAAACAATTGAATCCATCCGTCCATACCTGTCTCATCCTCTGTTGGGGGTTAACCGCGCTCAGGCCGGCCTCAAAAAACCTGAATTTTGGAACCGGTTCGCCCGCTTATCTCTAATATCGGACACTTGGCGGGAATTATTCGGGAGGCTATACTAAGTTTGTGTCAAATTTGTATATTGTCGGGACGCCCATAGGGAATTTGGGGGACTTGAGTTTCAGGGCGGTGGAAATCCTTAAAACTGTGGACGTGGTGGCCTGCGAAGATACCCGCCGGACCCTTAAACTGTTAAGCCATTTTGGGATCCGGGTCAAACTTATCTCCTGCCGGGCCCAGAACGAAGGATTTGCCGCGGAAAAGGTTATCGCCGCCCTCAACGAGGGGTGTACCGTGGCCTATGCCAGCGACGCCGGGACCCCGGCTTTGAGCGATCCCGGGGCAATACTGGTCCGGCTCGCGGCGGCGGCGGGACACGAGGCCATCCCCATTCCGGGGCCATCCGCCTTTGCCTCCCTGGTGAGTATCGCGGGAGGCGGGGATAAAAGCGTCCTTTTTGAAGGATTCCTTTCCCCCAAGGCAGGCCGCCGCCGCTCCCGGCTGCGGGAACTGCTCGCCCTGGAATCCGCCTTTGTTTTGTATGAGTCCCCCTTCCGGGTCCTCAAGCTTTTGGAGGATCTAGCCGAATTTGATAATGATCGGTATATTTGTGTAGGGAGAGAAATGACCAAGGTTCATGAGGAATATCTACGGGGTTCCCCCGGCGAAGTAAGGGCGAATTTAGCAAAAAAAAATGAACAATTAGGGGAATTTTCCGTGTTTGTATCTGGAAAGAAACGCAATTAAGCTCTAAACTTATAGTATCTGAATGCCGATAATTGGAGTAGGTAGGATATGAGTATGACGATCGACAGGGTAGGCTCCATAGATCCCGTTCCCCCCGGAAAAAAACCTGGACGGAGTAATCAAGTCAGCCCAAATGAAAAGACCGATTCTATAACCTTTTCTCAAGAAGCGGTGGAAAAGAGCGGCTTGTACCAGACAATTGAACTGGTTGCTTCCGCCCCGGATGTACGCTTGGATCGTATTGAGGAACTGAAAGCGAAGATCAATGATCCGTCCTATTTGAACGATACCCTTATCAAGGCGACGGCAGATAAAATTATGGATGCCTTTGGCTTATAGGGTAGTTATGAAGGATACACGGGCGGAACCCTTGGGTTCCGCTTTTTTTATTTTTAATTGAGGCCGCCTTTCTCCGGATTTTGAAAACGGCTCAAAGAGGGGACATGATATCCCTTGCGAAACTGGAAAAACTGCCCCGGACCCTCAGACTCCGCAAAGCCGCAAAATTGCTTGAAGAAGCCGAATACCGTATCCATGGGAACGGGGAGGCTTTTGTCCCAGAAAGGGCCTATTGGGTGGAACTGCTGGGGATGCTCCGGGAGGATCCCCTGTTTTCCCCCGCGGAAACAACGGCCGTCAGGGAGGCGGAGGCCCTGCTGCGGGGCCTTTCCGGGGAGCCGCCGGACAGCCCCTCGCCGGAGGCCGTGAACCACGGCTGCCTCCGCCGGGCCCTCAATATGGTCCGGTATATTCTCCTCGCCAAAACCGGCCATTCCCCGGCGGATTGGGACCTGGTTGATCCCGAAGGCCGGCTGGATCCTCAAAAACGCCTGAGTTTTCCGGGGGTGGGGATCTACCTGGAGGATATACGTTCCCCCTTTAACGTGGGGGCCATATTCCGGACCGCCGAGTCCTTTGGCGCGGAAAAACTTTACCTTTCCCCCCTCTGCGCGGATCCCCTCCACCCCCGGGCGGCCCGGACCGCCATGGGCTGTGTGGCGATCCTGCCCTGGGAACGGCTTTCCGGGGAGCTTAATTCAGGTCCGGCGGGTCCCTTTTTCGCCCTGGAAACCGGAGGCAAGGGGCTCAAAAACTTCCCCTTTCCCCCCCGGGGCACCATGATCGTAGGTTCCGAAGAACTGGGGGTAAGCCCCCCCGCCCTGGCCCTGGCGGATTCTTCCCTGGGCCGGCTCTCCATCCCCACCTACGGGGCCAAGGGTTCCCTCAACGTATCGGTGGCCTTTGGGATCGCCATGCAGGCTTGGGCTGCGGCCCTGGCGGAAAATGCGGGGTACCATGCGCGGTGATTTTTTTCGCTTTATCAGCAAAGACCCGTGGGGGAGCGGAAATTCCGTCATTCGCTGACCTGTAGAATTCGCCTGCGGAGCCCGGAAACCGGTCTCCTCCGGCGAGGAATTCCAGAGACGCTCATGGCGGAATTTCCGCTCCCCCACGGGCCTTAGCGGGTAAGGGACAAAACACCGGGCTGGTTGGAGAGGGGGAAGATGCCGGGGATTGGGAGGGCGCTGCCCCGCGAGGGGCGGAGATGCCGGCGCTGCCAAGGGGGGTATTGAACCGGGTGGTAGCGCGGGGATTTTTTGAGCTTTATCAGGTGAAGGTCCGTGGGGGAACGGGGATTCTGTCATTCGCTGACCTGTAGAATTCGCCGGTGGAGCCCGGAAACCGGTCTCCTCCGGCGGGGAATTCCAGAGACGCTCATGGCGGAATTCCCTCGGCGAAGCGCTAACAGACCTGTTAGACGACGTTGGGCCTTTTATATTTTCAATAATACTTCTTCTTCTATTTTTACATTTTTATCTTTAGGATAAGTTTTTATTTCTAACCCCATCCCTAAACTGTTTAAATATTC
>JAITBE010000163.1 GCA_031283755.1 Spirochaetaceae bacterium | reverse complement strand
GCAATGTACCGATTGCGGCAGGGATCTCCGGGTGTGCCGGAATTGCCGTTTTTACCTTCCCGGCGCCCGCGGGGACTGCGCTGAACCCAATGCGGAGGTCCCGCCGGATAAGGAACGGGGAAATTTTTGCGAGTGGTTTTCCCTGGATCCCCGGTTTCGTTCAAAAACCGCCGGGGAAAAGGCCCTCCGAAACTCTGCGACAACGGCTAAATCGGCCTTTGAGGATCTTTTTAAATGACCCCTTAAATAACCGGGGGTTAATGGTGGGACTGATTGTAAAATCGGTTGGCTTTTGCCTGGTTTTGGGAAAAGCGGGTAAAAATTAAAGCAAGCCGGCTCGTTTTATTGAATTATGGATAATAGACCAATATTTTTTTTAGATTTTGGAGTTGACAGACTCCCCGCCAGTAATAATTTTCTCCTTTTTGAGCCCCGGATGGTGAATTAGGTGCGGGGTTTGGTAATCCGGGGATCCCGGAATATCTTTTTTATTCGGCCCATGGAAACAGAGATGAATCCTGAGCTCTTCTCCTGCCGGATCAAGGGAAAGATCCTCAAGGGGGTGGAGGGTTATTATAACCCCCTGGCCCCAGGGGATTGGGTAAATTTTGAGCCTGATCCGGCTCATCCGGGGACCGGCCTCATCCGGGGAGTGGAGAAACGGCGAAATAGATTCACCCGGTTTAACCAAAAGGGTCTGGCCCCCCAACTCCTGGCGGCCAATGTGGACTTGGTTCTCTGCCTTACCAGCCCGGTCTCTCCCCCTTTCCGTCCCCGTTTTTTGGATCGCTCCCTCCTCCAGGCGGAGATCGCCGGGATTCCCGGGGTGATTATCTGTAATAAATACGACCTTTCCCCGGATGATCCTGATACGGAAGAACGGCTTGAGGATTATAGCCGTATCGGGTACCGGGTATTGCGGGTATCCGCTCTAACCGGTCAAGGGATGGATGAGGTTCGTTCCCTTATCGCCGGTACTGCCGCTGTTCTTGTGGGGCAGTCCGGGGTGGGGAAATCCACCCTGATCAATGCCCTGGTCCCGGAAACATACCAGCGGACCGCTCCTCTCAATGAAAAATACAACCGGGGAAACCATACCACTACCATGTCGGTACTTTTTGAGGTCTCCCCGGACAAGACCTTTTTGATAGATACCCCCGGTATCAGGCGTTTTCTCCCCGAAGGGGCTGCCGCGGATGAAATTATCCACTACATGCGGGAATTTGCTCCCCTGGCCGGCCTTTGTACCTATGGGCTCTCCTGTTCCCACCGGACTGAACCGGGGTGTAAAATAATGGAAGCGGTTGCCGCGGGCAGTATCCATGAAGATCGTTACGAAAGCTTCCTGCGGATTCAGGATGAGTTATCGGGCGTTCCCTATGATTAAAATTTTTCTTCCAGAGAAAAAATTATGAATGACAAGACCCTCAAACTCCTCGAATTTGACCTTATCAGAATCAGGGTTGCCGAATTCGCTCTAAGTGAGGAAGCCGCCCGGCATTTGGAAGGGGAACTTCCCCTGACAGACCCCTACAACGTAGAGGAGCTTAAAAAGCTGACCACTGAGTTTACAGACAAGTTAAACTCCGGGGATGAAGAACCCCGGGAAAGCTTTCCCGATATAGGGTTCCTCATCCCAAAACTTGAGGTGGAGGGTATGGTCCTGGAGCTTGATGAGGCCTATGCTCTGGGGGTTTTTATCCGGGCCGCGGAAGCCCTTAAGGAGTGGCTCCAACGCTTCCGTGGGGACAGAGCTCAACTATATGGGGAAAAACCTCAACGTGGGGACAGAGCTTACAGGGAAAAGACCGGTCTTGGCGAGAAGCTTACTCCCTTACAGGTTCTGGTTTCGGAATTACCGGATTGTTCGTCCCTGGCCAGGGAAATTTTTCGGGTATTAAATAAAGATGGTTCCCTTCGGGATCTCCCGGAATTTCGGGAGATAAAAGGACGGATTCGAAATCTTACCGGGGAATTGGAGGCCATCGCCGCCCGATATACGGGAAATGAAGATACCCGGCGTATGCTTCAGTCCGCCTTGCCTTCCCAACGGGATGGCCGTATGGTCCTGGCCGTCAAGGCGAATTTCCGGGGGCGTATCAAGGGAATAGTCCACGAGGTTTCTTCCACCGGGCAGACGCTGTTTGTGGAACCGGAAGAAGTGGTGGAGAAAAATAACGAGATCCTCATTGAGACCCGGAGACTCGATGGGGAAATCCTCCGGGTTTTACGGGAAATGACGGGCCGTATCGCCACCCAGCGTTACCTCTTGGGAGATCTTCATGAAAAGATAATCCACCTGGAAACCCTCAGGGCCCGGGCCCGATACAGCCGCGAGACCCGGGGGTATTTTGCTCCGGATGGGGACAGAGCTCAGCAGGAAAACGAGGTTTCGTCCCCCTTACCAACGGCAGGACTGGTATTGACCCAGGCCCGGCATCCCCTTTTGGGGTCCAAGGCGGTTCCTGTGGATATTTCCATGGACGGCAATATCCGGACCGTGATTGTTACCGGGCCTAATACCGGAGGAAAAACAGTAACCCTCAAAATTGTGGGACTTTTTGCCCTGATGAACCAATTCGGTCTGGCCCTTCCTGTGGAGGAGGGAACCACCCTGCCCGTGTTTGATGGAATTTATGCCGATATAGGAGACGAGCAGTCCCTGAGCCAATCCCTCTCGACTTTTTCCGCCCATATGACCAATATCGCCGCCATTATCGGGGCGGTTACGGAAAGGTCTCTGGTTCTTTTGGATGAATTAGGTTCCGGAACAGACCCCGAGGAGGGGAGTGCCATTGCGATGGCGATTCTGGATCATCTCATCGAAAAAAAAGCCAGGGTTATCGCTACCACCCATCATGGGATATTAAAAAATTATGGTTATACCAGGGAGGGAGTGGAGAATGCCTCAGTGGAATTTGACAGCCGAACCCTTTCTCCCACCTACCGGATCATCATGGGTATCCCCGGGGAGAGCCGGGCAGTGGAGATCGCCGCCCGGAACGGACTCCCTGCGGACATTGTTTCCGCCGCCCGGACTTACCTTGATGAGGAACGGTCCGATGTTTCCGCCCTCATCACAGGACTTAAAAAGAAACATCAGGAGTTGGATGCCGCCGCGGAAGCCAGTAAAGCCGAAGTTTTTCGACTCCGGGAGGAACGGCGGAAAGCGGATCTAAAGGAACTTAGGCTCCGGCAGAAAGAAATTGATCTAAAGGCGGGCGGCATGGGAAATCTCAGGCTGCTCCTGTCGGAGAGCCGAAAAACTCTGGAAAATTTAGTCCGGGAATTAAAGGAAGAGGAACTCACCCGGGAAAAAACAGTCAAGGTAAAGGAATTTCTCGCCGGTCTTGAACGATCCGTGGCTGTCGGGGGCGAAGCCCTGGAAAAAGAGGGACAGAGCTTGGCGGAGGAACGGCGGTGTTTGGAAACAGGGGATATTTCTGATGAGGACCAGTCTTCAGGGGGCAAGGGTTCCGGAGGTAAAGTCCCGGTGGCTATAGAACCGGGGACAGAAGTCCTGGCCGGAGAATACCATCGCCGGGGAACCGTCCTGAGGGCGGACAAAAAGGGGTCTTGGATCGTGGAAATTGGTTCTCTCAGGATGAGTATCCCGGAAAAAGACCTTATTCCCCTGGCGCCTTCCGGGGAAAACAAAAAACCTCTTATTGCCGCGCCGGATCTGAGCCCGGAGAATCAAGCCCGGTTTGAGGTAAACCTCCTGGGGATGCGTTTGGAAGAAGCCCTGGAGGTCCTCCGCCGTCAGATCGACGCTGCCACCCTAGCGGGACTTCATGAATTTTCGGTGGTTCACGGTAAGGGGGATGGTATACTGCAACGGGGGGTACATGAATTCCTTAAACAACAGGGGTTAGTGGCGGATTATTACTTTTCCCGGCCCGAAATGGGTGGTTTTGGCCGGACCGAGGTGGTCCTGAAGGAATAGGAATTTTAGGGAATATCCAAAGCCCTATATTTTTACCGCTATTCCAAACCGGCAAACTAAAAATTCGTTGACAAAAACAGCAAGACTTGTGAGGAAACCGACCGGATTCTAAAAGTCCTCCAGGGACAAGTCGTTGTCCATCAATTCAGGAAGAGTATACACGATAGTACCGGATTTTCGAACCCGGATTTCAGCAAATCCCTTAGATACCAGAGTTTCCAGATGTTTTTTTGCTTCTTCGATAGAAACATTCGCTTCCAGGGCTACCTCTGTGGGAGTAAGGATCCCCTTGTTCTGTTTGGCCAGTTTAAGGATGACCCGTTCGGTACTTTCTTTTTCATTTACTCTGCGAGATTGGGCATCATCGGCATAACGCCACCGGGGGGCCTGACCGGAACGCCCGCCGTGTAAATAGTTGTACATGTTGTCTCTGATATTAGCTTCCCGAACCTGTCCTGAAAGGGTAAAAAAGTCATAGATCGCCCCGACCATCCCGAGTCCACCGGTACACATCCATAGGATACC
>JAITBE010000087.1 GCA_031283755.1 Spirochaetaceae bacterium | reverse complement strand
TACCCATCCCCCAGCCTCTTCCCCCATCACAAGCCGTGGTGGTATTTTGCCTTTTACCGCTAAAACCCGCTGGGGAGCGGCAATTCCCCGCGGGGAGCGTTCGGAAGTGAGTGCTGAGGCAACGCTACCCATCCCCCAGCCTCTTCCCCCATCACAAGCCGTGGTGGTATTTTGCCTTTTACCGCTAAAGCCCGCTGGGGAGCGGCAATTCCCCGGCGGGGGCGCACGACGTGATAAAAAAAACGCCACGCCAAAGCATGCGTAACCAAAGGCCACGATCGTCTAGCCCCCGCCGGGGAATTGCCGCTCCCCAGCGGGATTCCGCCGGTAAAGCGCAAAATACCACCACGGCGCACGGGGTAGACGAAATCAAAGGGGTTTGATATAGTAGTCTTTCACGCGCTATGGTTAATCGCGGCAGGGTAAGGGTCTGTCCGGGCCTTTACCGGTGATAATAATACGCACCGGACTCCGGTAAGGTCCCGGAGGATTTTATCCGGAAAAAGCAGAGGAGGATCTTATGAGCGTCAGAATCAGGCTCAAGAAATTCGGAACAAAAAAACGTCCCTATTATCGTATTGTCGTTATGGATAAACACGCCCCCCGGGACGGGAAAACCCTTGATGAGGTGGGATTGTACCATCCCATAGAAGCCGAAGATAAACAGATCGTTTTTGACGCGGATAAGGTCAGATCCTGGCTGCAAAACGGCGCTACGGTGAGCGATACGGTCCGCCGAATCCTGAACAAGAAAAGTTTTTCCTTATAGGGTCTTTTTCGGGACTTCAGTTTTGTAGAAAGCCGCCTGCGGTTTAGGTGAAAAAGCGGAATTGAGCTGTTTTTCAGAGGCTCCCCAGCCGGCCGGGTTTGGGGAAAGTGCCATAAGCCGGGGCAGCCGTAAAACCTGGGGCCTGAAACTGTCCAAGGGTTTTTCAGGACACGGGGCATCGGACGGGCCGCGGTATTTTCAATTTAAGGAGCGGATTTTATGGAAAAAGACCTGGTGGAATATATAGCAAAATCTCTGGTGGATGACCCCTCGTCGGTTACCATCAATGTCGTGGAAGGTGAAAAGTCAACCATTTTAGAACTCCGGGTGGCCTCCGAGGATATCGGTAAGGTCATCGGTAAACACGGCCGTATTGCCAAGGCTATACGGACGGTCCTGCAGGCCGCCACCGCAAAAAGCGGGAAACGTATCACCCTGGAGATCCTGGACTAGGACGCGGCAGCGCGGCAAGGGGTGTGGATGTAAGGGCAGGGATGTGACCGGACAATTTGTGGTGGGCCTCGTGGGGATCCCCTTTGGATTAAAGGGATTTGTCAAGATACGCCCCCTTTCAGGTGAAAGCGCCCATATCCGGCGTTTGGGTTCGGTCCTGCTGCGGCAGGGCTTGAACGAAAAGACCTATGAGGTGGAGGAGACCGCCGGGTCCGGCGCTGTTTTGCTGATGAAATTTCGGGGTATTGATACCCCCGAGGCCGCGAAAGTCCTGACCGGCGCCGAATTGGTGACCGGCCGGGACCAGGCGGCCCCCCTTGCGGAGGGGGAATTTTATATTGAGGACCTCCGGGGAATAAGCGTAGCCCTGCAAACCGGGGAGCTTGTGGGGGAAATTATTGATGTGCTGGAGGGAGGGGGCGGGTTTCTCGCGGAAATACGGCTCCCCTCAAAGGAACTGCGGCTTGTCCCCTTTCGGAACGAATTTTTTGGGGAGGTAGATCCCGAAAACCGGCGGGCGGTACTTTTGGAAAGGTGGATCCTGGAATGAAGTATAGGGTACTCTCCCTTTTTCCGGAGATTACGGATGCTTTTTTCGCCACCTCCATCATGGCCCGGGCGGTGGAACGGGGTATTGTGGAATATTGTTCCATAAATATCCGGGATTTTGCACAGGATAAACACAAAACCTGCGACGACGCCCCCTACGGCGGCGGGGCGGGGATGCTGATGCTTCCCGAACCCCTGGGACGGGCCCTGGAAGCCGCCGGCGCCCGGAACCGGCTGGCCGAACCGGCGGAGTCCGGCCGGGGGGAAGGCCCCCGGGTTATTTACCTTTCCCCTTCGGGCAGGCCCTTTACCCAGGCCTATGCCGGGGAGCTGGCGGCGGAACCGGAACTGATCCTCCTCTGCGGCCGTTATGAGGGGATAGATCAGCGGATCATCGACGCCTATGTGGACGATGAAATTTCCGTGGGGGATTATGTGCTTTCCTCCGGGGAAGCCGCCGCCCTGGTGGTGATCGACGCCACCTATAGGCTGGTGGATCAGGTGATCACCCCAGAGTCTTTGGCGGAGGAGAGTTTTTCCGGGGGCTTACTGGAGTATCCCCAGTATACACGCCCCGAAATATATGGTATGCTACGGGTTCCGGAGGTTTTACTTTCGGGGCACCATGAAAACATACGGCGTTGGCGTCTTAAAATGCGGGTGGAAAAAACCCTTGCCCTGCGGCCGGATCTGATCCGCCGGGGGGAAGAACTGGAGCTGTTTGACGCGGAAACCCGGAAACTTATACAGGAAACGCAGGGGGAAAGATGAACGAGATACGGGCGATTGAAGCCTCCCAAATGAAACCCGAATTGGATGAATTCCATATCGGCGATACGGTAAAGGTCCATTTTAAGATCGTGGAAGGTAAAAACGAACGGATTCAGGTCTATGAGGGCCTGGTTATTGCGATTAAAAATTCCCGGATCGGTAAAACCTTTATGGTAAGAAAAAATTCCTATGGGGTCGGGGTGGAACGGGTATTTCCCCTCCATTCGCCCCGGATTGCCCGGGTCGAGTTGATGCGGCCCGGTAAAGTCCGCCGGGCAAAACTCTACTACATTCGGGACAAGATCGGTAAGGCCGCCAAAATTAAGGAACTTATCGTGAAAAAAAATCCCCGGCCCAAGCCCGAAGCGGCCCCGGCCCCGGAAGTTTCCTCCTAGATTCCCGTGGGGCCTACGCCTCCGCCGGAAAAGTCTCCTCATCCCCCTTTGCCGCTCAAAGCCGGAATAAATCCGGGGGCGGTTAATTCTCAGGACCGTATAGGCCGGCCTTCGGGGCTTCCCGGGCCGGGGAGTCCCCTTGATATGCCCGGCCCCGGTACGTTCAGCCCAAACCTCACCCTTCCCGGGCCCAATCCCGGTATACCCCCGGGGACGGCGCCCCTCCCCCCGGAGGAGGCCCTGCTCCGCCTGGCCCTGAGTTTAGGGCTGCCCCCGGAGGAGCTTTCCACGGCCCTGCTGGGTTTTGTCCGGTATTTTTCCCTGCCCCTGGACCCCGGCCTGCTCCACCGCCTGCGGCGGGAGGCCCTGCACTCCGCCGCCAAACCCGAAACCCTCGCCCTGGCCGCCGCCGCGGCCGCCGCCAAGGGGCTGGGCCTGAGCGGTGAAGCCCTGGAGGCCTATGCCGCGGCCATAGATCCCGGCTACCGGGACCCGCCGGAAAGGGAGGGCGGCCAAAACAGCGGGAGGCGCCAAAACGCCGAAGACAACCCCCCGGAACCGGGGGAAATAAAAAAGGCGGCCGAAGAATCGGAGGCCGCTTCCCCCCTGCTGAGGATAATGAACCGCCTGCCCGGTAAAAACCAGGAACGATGGGTGACGCTTCCCTTTGAATTTCTATCCGGCGGGGTCAAATTCAAGGTTTCCCTCAGAATATTACTCAAAAGCCGGGGGCTCTACGGATACGAGGCGGAGCGTTTTGCCCTGGATATAAGCCTTGTCTCCCGGCGCTGGCTTTTCGTGCTGGACAGACATCAGGAAACAGCCCCCCGGCTGGATGTTTATATCACCCCTCCCCCGGAGGGGAAAGGCTCCTTGGCCCTGGAAAGGGAGCTTGAGGAAATCCTGGGCCATATGGGGGGGAATTTAAGGGTCAATGTATCAGAAAAAATGCCTTTTTTTGCGGATAGCCGGGATCAGACCTTGCTTTCTGTAAATGAGGAGGTATAAAATAAAAAGAAGACTTGCGACCGCCCTTTCATATACCCCGGAAGATCCCGCGCCGCGGGTTCTCGCGTCCGGTAAAAATGAGGAGGCCCTGAGGATTTTAGCCGCCGCCCGGGAGGCGGGTATCGAGATTGTGGAAGATCCCGCGTTGGCGGCGCTTTTGGAGGCGGGGACCAGTGTCGGGGATTATATACCTCCCTGGTGTTGGGAAGCGGTGGCCAAGATACTGGCGTTTGTACGGACAAAGGAAAGCGGATGAAGCAGATTTCGGTTAAGCTGTTACAGGTGGGCGCCGTGTACACCGAACCGGTGTATGTCGAAGAAAGCAATCTTCTGGTGCCCGCGGGGATAGCTATACGAAAAAAGGATATCGATCATCTCATCGCCTGGGGGATAGACACGGTACATACCGAGGGGGAACGGGTCATTCCCGGCCTCAATGGGCCTGCCCTGTTCGGTGCCGGGTATACCGCGAAACAGTCCGGCCTGCCTTTCCCGGCGGAATTACCGGAAAACCAGGGGACCTACCATGTTTATATGGCTCTTATCGAAGACCTTAAGGGAATTTTCAAGGATATTGCGGCCGGAAACAAGGTGGATGTCCACTCCATAGATGCGATAATCAACCGTTTTTTCCAGATGCTCCGGGAAGAACGGGAGATTATCATTGGTTATATCCTGGCCGGAGAGGTAAAACACCATGATCTTGCCAAATCATCGATAAATACCGCGATCCTCTCGTGCCTTATCTCCATGGAATTCAAGGCGCCCAACCAGAAGCTGCTGCAAATTGTTACCGGGGCGCTGCTCCATGATGTGGGAATGCTCCGCCTTCCCCGGGAGATCCTGGAAAAAAGGGGAGGGCTTACCGGGGCTGAGATTCAGCACATACACACCCATCCCCTTTTATCGTATAGAATCGTCTGCAAGGAGCTTTTATACCCCGACGCGGTGGGGCTGGTGGTGCTGCAGCACCATGAATACTGGGATGGTACGGGCTACCCCCGGCAGCTGACGGGCACCCATATTGATTCGGGGGCCCGGATCGTATCCGTGGCGGATGCCTTTGAGGCCATGATCAGTCAAAAACCCTACCGTAACTCCATGATAGGCTATCAGGCCATGAAAAATCTGCTTTCCGATAATTCCCGCCGTTTTGATCCGAATGTGCTCAAAGCGTTTATCAAGACCATGGGGATCTACCCCATCGGTTCCGTGGTCCTTCTTAATAACGGCGCCATTGCCAGGGTTACCGATGTCCGGAACGAGACGCCCCTGCGGCCCAAAATTTGCCTATTAATCGATGAATCCGGCACGGTTTATCCGCAAAACGAGGAGGAAATCATAGATTTGCTCACTGAAAAAAGGCTTTTTATTACCCGGGCCTTGGATCCCAAGGATCTACCGAAACTGTATGAATAAGTCCGGCGCGGGCCGGGAGGGGGAAGAAAAAGCCGCCTCGGCCCTCGAAAAATCCGGTATGTCGATCATCGCCCGGAATGTACGGTCCAAAACCGGCGAAATTGACCTGGTGGCCCTGGATGGGGATATGATGGTGTTTGTGGAGGTGAAAACCTGGATCGCCCATGGGTTTGAGGATCTGCGGTTCGGGATTGACAAAAAAAAGCAGCGCCGTATTATAGAAACTGCTAAGTTTTTCCTCGCCGCCCATCGAGAATATAATTGTATGGCCGTTCGATTTGATGTTGTGTTTATCGGTCCGGAAACCATAACACATATTATCTCAGCTTTTATGGAGCAGGAATGATTAGCCTTCAGCAAGAAAATCAAGTATGGCCGTCACGAATTGATCGCCTGCGAAAAAAAATAGATAATAAGGACTATCTGTCCGAGGGGATACAACGGATAGCCCAGGTTTTGAGTGATGAACTGTTAGATGTTCCACAGAGAGGAGTATGGTATGAGCGGCAGCGGAAGGGGAGGAAATAACCGAAAAAAGCCCTTTAGGCACCGGGAACGGGAGAACGATAACTGGCCTAAAGACGGTAAAAAAAAGGCGGATGCCCCCCATTATGACGTAAACCGGGGAGTTATCTATGAGCGCCTTAAATGGGCGCCGCCCAAGATGTCTACCGAGCCAATCCTGTCTCCGGATTGTCCCTATTGCGGGAAACCTATCAGAGATATGTCCACGGCCTTGATGGATAAAAAATCCGGCGAACCGGTCCATTTTGACTGTGTGGTCGCCAAATTAGGGGAATATGAACCCCTGGAAAAGGGGGAAAGCATCGCCTATATCGGAGGCGGCCGTTTCGGGGTGATCTGTTTTAATCGTCCCCAGAATGTCCAAACCTTTACCATCAAACGGATTCTTGAATGGGAGGATAAAGAAAATAGAGCCGAATGGAGAAAAACCATAGCGGATCATTATTCCATAACATAATGAGTAAATCAGATTCCCCCCACGCTTTTTTGTCAAATCCCAAGGTTATAGAAAATTATGCCCTGCTTCAGGATATAGGGGTGGTTCAATATATTGATTATCTCAACAAGGAAATTCAGGCCTATAAGGGCCTGCTTTCCGGGGCGGTGGATATTTTTAACCGGACTTCTATCGGCGATATCATGGATGCCGCGGTTTGGCAGATTTCGGACCATTTTATGCCTTCTTTCATTGTTTTTCTTTGGCGGCCCCTTCAAAATAAAGAGGATGTCACTATCAAGGGGTACCGGAATTACAAAGAAGTGAATCTGCCTATCAAAATCGATACCATTACCCCCTTTGAGGGATTTTTTCAACAACACCCCAAACCGATAGCCTATAAGCTTTTTGTGGAACAATCGGAAAACAGCCATGTCTCCCAGGCCCTGGACGCGGTTCAGCCCGAGCTGATTGCTCCCATCCAGGGGCCTTCCGGGTTATATGGGCTTATCCTGGTGGGCCGTAAGATGCTGGCCGATAATTATACGCCGGATGAACTGGACTTTTTGCAGCACCTTATGTCCTTTGTTTCCAATGCCATACAAAACCACCTTCACTACGAACATTCGGTGCGGGATTTTAAAACCGGTCTTTTTAACCACGGTTTTTTTATAACCCGTTTGAATGAAGAAATATCCCGGTCAAAACGGATCAATTACACCTCCTCCATCATCGTTATTGATGTGGATCATTTTAAGGACTTTAACGATAGTTACGGCCATCTCGCCGGCGACCGGGTTCTGGAAAACATCGCCCTGGTGATTAGACAAAATGTCCGGAGCGAAGATATCCCTTCCCGGTTTGGGGGGGAAGAATTTACCATCCTCCTGCCCGACGCGGATAAAAATATCGCCTGGCGGGTGGCGGAACGGCTGCGGACTTCGGTGGCGAATATCAAGGTAACCTGGGACCCGCCCCTGCCTCCGGTTACCATCAGTACCGGAATTTACGTGTTTAACAAAGACTCCAATGTAAGCACCGACGACATCATCACCCGGGCGGACGAAGCCCTCTATCATTCCAAAGGACAGGGGCGGAACTGCAGCACCTTATGGCGGTCAGGGCTTTTGTTTAAAATAGAGCACGGGATAAAGGAGATGACGCCGGGGATTTCGTACTGATAACCTTCCCGCCGGGGGCCTCCCAATGCCGGGGCCGGATTTCCCAAAGCCTTTTTCAGATACCCTGGATAGAAAGATAACACAAAAAATAATAAAAAAATACAATATTCCGGGTATACGAAAATAAATATCGCTGATTTTTTAAAAATTTTTCAAAAAAACGAGACTTCTTGCCTTTGGGAGCGATATATTCTTTAGTAGTGCCTTTAATTATGAAAGAGATGTCCGGCGGCCTTCCGGTTTCCGGAGCTTTTTCAGGGCCTTAAAGAGGGACCCCGGGACAGTGCTTTCTTGGGCAAGTACGCTGCCTCCGGGGTTGCATTGCGCAAGGTAATTATAGCCTTTATTGGTAAAAATTACAATGCGTAAGTCCTCTTTATAAAATCCCGGCGCCTGACGGCGCCGGGGAGCGTCCGGGATCTGATCCTGGGTGTAAATTTTTTAAGGAGAACTCTATGCATAAAAAGAGTTTGTTTTTTGGAACCGCAACCCTGGCGCTGTTGGTCTTATTCGCGTTGGCTGGGTGTTCAAACCCCGCTTCGGGGGACACCGCTGCCGCGCCCCCGATAAAGGGGGGTGTCAGCTATCCGCCCGCTACGGTCTTTATGAATGATTTCACCGGGCTTCAACGCTTGCTGAACAACCCCGATACCAACGCCGTAACGTACATTGCCTACAGCGGGACCATTGACAACACAGTAACCATCTCCAAGGGGAAAACCGTTTATTTGAACGGCGGCCCTATTACGCTCAGCGGCAATCACCACATCATCGTAGAGCCGGAGGCCAAGCTCGTACTGGAGAGCGATGTAACCACCGCCGATGACGGCAGGCTTCTGGTAAAGGGTATGGTGGAAGTCTACGGAACCCTTACGACTACCAGTAACGGTTCGAATGATCCCGCGCTTCAGGTGGCGGATTACTTTGACACCAGTGGATCCATCGTGAATGGACGGGCTACGGTTCTTGGAACTTCCCAGGTATTGGTAATGCCCAACGGGACCCTGGTTCTTACCGCGGACGATATGGCGAATCAACCCACCGGGGATCGGTTCACCCCGGCCCAGGCGTGGGCCGCCGCGGGAAAGGGCAATCTGTTAATAACCGGTACCCTTACCCCCAGCTATACGGTGCAGTACCTGCTTGATGGAGTTTTGCCCCAAAATGGCCGCACCTATACGGTTACGTTGACCCAGGGCGGCGGCGTATTGCCTTCGATCATTCCCGCCGGGACAAATATTACCGCCAGCGGCGTGATAGAGGACGCCGACAACCACAACCTCACCGTAAACGGCAACCTCACGGCGACCAGCCCGTCCTCGACTTTTAAGGATATTGAAACCTTGACCGTAAACGGCAGGCTTATCGCAAACGCCGCAACCTTTGAATCGGTCAAGACCCTGACCGTATCCAGTTCGAACAGCGGAAACCTTATCAGCCGCGTGTCCGCCGCGCCGAGCGCCAGCTGGAACGGGGGCTATCTTGGCGCGGACAGCGCGACCCTGGCAAGTGTCAAGACCGTCATTATTGGCGATTACGGCGAGTTTGCCTCGGAGAGTCCGGCCTTTGCTTTTCCCGCGGGATCGAAAATCGGCCTGGGGAGGAACGCGATCTTTACCGCGGCGGCTACTACCAACAACAGCTTTGATGACCTTGAGGGCCTTTCCATCGGCCCGGCATCCAGGGTTTCTATCGCCTCTCCCGCCCTTACCTTTAAATCGCTGAAAACCCTCTCGCTGCAGGACAGCGCAAGCCTTGATGCGGCGGCGGGCAATGCGGTAACCTTCCTGGTCGAAGCAACCCCCTCAACTCCCCCCAAAAAGACCGAAGTAAACCTGGGGTTAAACTCGTTTTACAATGTGGGCATAGCCCCCACGGCGAAGGTGGACATGGCGATAGTCAGGGACGCCAGTCTCATCAGCGGAAGCACTATTGCCATCAATGAGGGGAGTACCCTTACCGTGGAAACGGGCAAGACCTTTACCGTAGAAAGCGGCGCGACCGTTGACTTGCGGAACCTGGGGATAAACGTTCCCGCCAACGCCGACGCGGCGCCCGTTCAGATAAAGGGTACCGTCGAACTGACCGGTACCGGCACCCTGATCGGCCAGAACCCCGGCCTCTTCCCGACCAGCCCTACGGATATTTACAAGTTTGTCTCCTTCGCGGGCGGCGGTAAGATCGTGTTGAATTACGGTACCATGTACGTCTTAGGCGCGGTTACCACTCCCGCTCTCCCCTCGATTTCATTCATCGGAAGCAGCGCGACAGCTGCCTACCGGTGGAACGGCGCCGAAGACGGCGCCCAAATCATCTTCGACAAGATCGGTATAACGATTCGGGACGCCGATGGCGGCGGCGCGGTCGTTACCTCCAACGTTGGCCCCGCCAACACCTACGCGCATATACCGGAAGGCCAGACCCTGACCCTGGATATGGATGTGCAACTCAAGAGCAACAACGGCAAGGGGATCTACTTTGCCGGCGCCACGGCCGGCGGCGCCCAGCTTAAAGGCCCGGGTAAAATAGTCGTGGGCACCACCAGGATTACCGGCGGTTCCAGCGGCTGGCGGGTCTTTGGTTCGGAAACCATCGGTATCGTCCAGAATAACCCGGCTACCGCCTTTATTGCAAACACCGGCATCGGAACCACCACGTCCTTCAAGGCCACGGGCCCGAGCGCGGTCATCAGGCAGGCGGCAGCCAGGGGTAACTCGGTGATTATCCAGGCGAACACCATCGTTGACCTTAGCGGAACAGCCGCCAGCCCCGGCGGCAGCATTGTGCTTGAATCCGGACCCAATCCCGGTAAGCTTGCCTTTGGCGGCGCGAACACCGCCAAGCTTCTGCTTGGCGACGGGATCGGCGGCATGGCTGCCATCGGCCGGCTTTCGGCGATAACTATCGGCGGCGAAACGGTCATCAATAACGGCCTTTCCGTCGGGGACTTTGTCGTTCTGGGCGGCAAGCTCATTACGTTAGGCGGAAAAAACACCTGGTATGGCAACGGCATCACCGCCGGTACCGTCCCCAATAACGACGTTACGGTGGTAAGTACCGCGGGATTTACCAACCAATAACCATTTGTTCCCCCGGTGCTTTGCCCGCGCCGGGGTCTGTCCGGAAACGTGACTGTGTTCCGGGCATCCCTGCGGCGGCCCCCGTTTTAATGAAACGGGGGCCATTTTTTTACTGCGGCCTTTCCGTAACAGCCTCACCCCGCCCGGCGTAAAATACCGTAGTTTTGGGGACTTTCCGCCTGCCCGATATACGCCAAGGCGCCGGAAAGGGTCAAACCGCTCCTCAATTTTTGTACAACAGCGGGGGACCGGCTAAAAAAACACATGGCTTATATATTGGTCCGCCGTTACCAGGAGCCCCAAAAGGGCCGTATAAACCGCAAAGCCCCAGAGGGAACGCTCCCGGACAAGGCGGAGCATAAATTTGATCGAAAAAAAACCCACCACCGCCGCTGCCGCCGTACCGGCTATGAGGGCTCCGGGATCTATCCCCCCGCCGTTCCCGGCGCCGCCAAATTCCTTTATCTGTAATACCAGGGCCCCCAGTATCGCCGGGATGGAGAGGAGGAAGGAAAACCGGGCCGCAAAGTCCCGTTCCAGCCCCCGGGAAAGGGCCCCCGAAAGGGTCAGCCCCGAACGGGACACCCCGGGGATGATGGCGGCCCCCTGGAGGATACCGGTAATCAGGGCGTCGGCCCAGGTCATAGTCCCTCCCTCCCTGGGCCGGCCGGACCTTTTGGAGAGGATTTCGGAGATCCCCAGGGCCGCCGCGGTAATCAGAAAGGCAAAACCCAAGCCCGCCGCCGACGCAAAGGCCTTGTCGATGGAGTCCTTAAAAACCAGCGCAAAAACAACCGCCGGTATGGTGGCGAGGACCAGGAACCCCGTAAGGGGCTGCAAGGGGCGGCGTAAAATATTCCATATATCCCGCCAAAGAACGATGAACACCGCGATAAGGGTGCCCCCATGGACCACGGTATCGAATAACAGGACCGGCTCGTTTATCTTAAAGATCCGCTGCAACAGAACCAGGTGGCCGGAGCTGCTGACCGGCAAAAATTCGGTGATACCCTGCACCGCCCCCAGGATCAGGGCTTCAAAAATTTCCATGCCCCTACCATACGGCTATTTCCGGAGTTTTTCAACCGGTAAATAACGAC
>JAITBE010000081.1 GCA_031283755.1 Spirochaetaceae bacterium | reverse complement strand
GTACCGGACACCCAATACATTACCGGGGATGCCATGAAGGAGGACGGTACCGTAAACCGGGCCGTCCTGCCGGCGATTTTTAACCCCGACGACCTTTACGCCCTGGAAGCGGCCCTGGGGCTCAAGGACCGTTTCCCCGGAACCAGGGTACAGGTGATCACCATGGGCCCCCCGGCGGCCGCGGCCATCCTCAAGGAGTGCCTCTACCGGGGGGCTGATTTTACCGCCCTGGTCTCGGATCGGGGCTTTGCCGGGGCGGATACCCTGGCCACTTCCTACGCCCTCAAATGCGCCATTGAAGCCGCCGGGCCCTGGGACCTGGTCTTTGCCGGCAGGCAGGCCATCGATGGGGATACCGCCCAGGTGGGCCCCCAAACCGCGGAAAAGCTGGGGGGCAACCAGATTACCAGCGTGTCCCGGATCGACGAGGTGGACCTCCAACAAAGGACCGTTACCGCCCGGCGTTCCCTGGAAGGGGGCTGGGAACGGGTCCGGGCGGGCCTTCCGGCGCTGCTTACCTTTACCGCCGAAGGGGAAGCCCCCCGGCCTCCTTCGGCTAAAAGGACCATGGCCTACAAAAACATAAGCCCCCCGGCCGATTCCGTGATGGCCCTCTGGGATATCCCCGCCATCACGGCGGCGCCGGAACAATGCGGCCTGGCGGGTTCCCCCACCAAGGTCAAAAACATCACCTCCGTGGTCCTGACCGCCGGAGAAATCCGCTATATCGATCCCGGCGAGGGGGGAATCACCGCGCTGGTCCACGAACTTATCGCGGATCATACCCTGGGATAAGGGCAGGAGAAATTAATGAGTGCAGAAAACAGCGTAATGGTATATATTCAACAGGACGCCGGAAAAATAGCCGAAGTAAGCCTGGAACTGGTCTCCAAAGCCCGGGAACTGGCGGACCAATTGGGCGTTTCCGTAAGCGCCGCCCTTTTCGGTGAAAGGGTTGCCGGAGAGGTTCCCCGGATCGCCGGTCTGGGGGCCGATAGGGTCTACCTTGTGGAGGACCCCAAGCTCCGGCACTACACCCCCCTCCCCTACAGCAAGCTGATGATCCGGGTCATCAAGGACTATAAACCCCAGATCGTCCTCTACGGGGCCACCACCGGCGGCCGGGACCTGGCCCCCCGGGTGGCTTCCAACCTCAGGGTGGGGCTAACCGCGGATTGTACGGACCTTAAAATCGGTGACCATGTTCAGAAAGAGGTGGAGTACCGGAATATCCTTTACCAGATCCGGCCCGCCTTTGGGGGGAATATCATCGCCACCATCGTCTGTCCCGAGCATAAGCCCCAGATGGCTACGGTCCGGGAGGGGGTCATGCGGATGAAGGCCCCGGATACCGCCCGAAAGGCGGAGATTGTCCGCGTTCCCTCTCCCCTGGGGGATGGGGACTTTCCCACGGAGATCCTGGAGCGGGTCCTGGAAGAAAAAACCGTCAACCTCAAGGGGGCCGCTATCATCGTTTCCGGGGGCATGGGGGTGGGGACCAGGGAAAATTTTTCCCTCATCCGGGACCTGGCCGAGGTTCTGGGGGGTGAAGTCGGGGCCTCCCGGGCCGCGGTGGACGCGGGGCTTATCGGCAAGGAACACCAGGTGGGCCAGACCGGCACCACGGTACGGCCCAAGCTTTATATCGCCTGCGGCATTTCCGGGGCCATTCAGCACCGGGCGGGGATGGACGGATCCGCCCGGATTATCGCCATCAACACCGATCCCGAGGCGCCCATTTTCAGCATCGCCCAATACGGTATTGTGGGGGATCTCTCCGGGGTGATTCCCCGGATGATCAAGGCATACAAGGCCAGAGTATAAGGCGTCTCACCAAAAGGAAACAATCGTGGAAAACTTTTTAAAAGATAACGAAGACATTTTATTTCACCTGGAACATTTGGACCTGGACCGGATCATCCGGCTTAAGGAGGAGGGCTTCCGGGAAGCGGATCGCTACCCCCACGCCCCCAAGGATGAAAAGGACGCCCGGGAATCCTATGGGCTTGTCCTCTCGATCATCGGGGAGATCTGCGGGGAGTTTATTGCCCCCGCGGCCCCCCAGGTGGATGAGGAGGGGCCTACCCTGGAAAACAACCAGGTGAGGCTCAACCCGGCCACCCAAAAGGCCCTGGATATGTTTGCCCAGGCGGATCTCATGGGCTTTTGTATACCCCGGCAATACGGCGGCCTTAATATGCCCACCACCATCCTCAGCGCGGCCGCGGAAATCATCGCCCGGGCGGACGCCTCCTTCCTCAACTTCGGCCTTCAACAGGATATCGCCGAAACCATCAACAAATTCGCCTCGGAGGAACAGAAACAGGAGGTTCTCCCCCGGCTTTGCTCCGGGGAATGGGGTTCCTCCATGATCCTCACCGAACCCGACGCGGGGAGCGACCTCCAGGCGGTGAACCTCAAAGCCGTTCCGGGGGAGGACGGAAAATGGTACCTCACCGGGGTCAAACGCTTTATCACCAACGGCTGCGGCACCATAGGCCTGGTCCTGGCCCGGAGCGAGGATCAGGGGCGGGGCGCCCGGGGGCTCTCTTTCTTCCTCTACCGGCGGGACGATAAGATGATCATCCGCCGGCTGGAACACAAGCTGGGGATCCACGGTTCCCCCACCTGCGAACTTCAGTTCAACCATGCCCCGGCCCAATTGGTGGGGGAACGCCAGCGGGGGCTCACCAAGTACACCCTATGGCTCATGAACAACGCCCGGCTGGGTATCGCCGCCCAGGCGGTGGGCATCGCCGAGGCGGCCTACCGGGAGGCGGACCTCTACGCGGCCAAACGGGTCCAGTTCGGCGCCCCGGTACGGGCCCTTCCCCCGGTATTCGAGATGCTTACCGAGATGAAAGTAGCCATTGAGGCGGCCAGGACCCTCCTCTACGAAACCTCCCGGTTTGTGGACCTTAAGGAGGTGTTGGAGGACTATTCGGAAAAACATCCCGAAGAAAAAGGCGAAATTATCGAAGAAAAAAAGAAATACGCCAAACTCGCCGGGTTTTTTACTCCCATGGTCAAGGCCTATGCCACGGAAATGGCCAATAAGGCGGCCTACGATGCCCTTCAGATCCACGGCGGGACCGGTTATATGCGGGAATTCAACGCGGAACGCCACTACCGGGACGCCCGGATCACCAATATCTACGAGGGTACCACCCAGCTCCAGATCGTTGCCGCCATCGGTCCCGTAACCTCAGGGATCGCCCGGATGATCCTGGACGAATACGACCAGGCCGGTTATTCTTATGCCCCGGAACTGCTTGAAAAGATCCGCGCCGCCCGGAAGCTCTTTGACGAGACCCTGGAATACGTCAAGGCCTATAAGGGGCATGAACAGTTTTTGACCTACCATTCCCGCAGGCTCGTGGAAATGGCCGCGGACCTCATCATCAGTTATCTCCTCCTCCGGGACGGGGCCCACAGCGGGCGGAAGCTTAAGGCGGCCGCGATCTTTATCGCCAGGATGCCCTCCCGGATCGAGGCGAACCGGAACTTCATCCTCTCCGAAGACGGCGCCCTGCTCAAAAATTACCCGGAGGTGATCGGGGCTAGGTAATTTCTTTTTCTTTGTTGTATAATGAGACGATTTCAAAATATCAAATTTTGAAATCGCAGCCTTAGAAGTAAAGGAAAAAGCGAAGGTTAAGGCCGCTTTTTCCAAGAGCCAATTTCAAATAACCGATTTTGAAATTGGCTCTAATATTATTTCACAGCCGGTTTCAAACTAACTTCTGAAACCGTCGCCATACACAAAGGAGTGCGTTCCATGAAGATAGGTAAAAAACTCATTGGTATGATTATCATCCTGAACCTTGTCGGAACCGCCGCGTTAACCGGGACCATCCTGAGCCTTGCCCAACGGCAGATAAACAGCCTCATCAACAGTGAAATAGTCAATTTGGCCAGGGAAAACGCCCTGTCAATTAAGGTATGGCTGGAACTCTATCTGGACGCGGTTCGCACCGTGGGTCAGGTTATGTCGAAATACGAGGAAATAGACCAGGCGGACCGGCGGCCCCTCTTTAATCTGATGGTCCGGGCCATGGTGGAGGAGAATCCCGAGGTTATCGCCGCCTCAAGCTGCTGGGAGCCCAATGCCCTGGACGGCCTGGACGCGGAATTTGTCAATACGGAAGGGACGGACCAAACCGGAAGGTTCATCCCCTACTGGTCCCGGGGCGCCTCCGATATAACCCTGGAGCCCCTGGTGGACTATGAAGTCCCCGGGCCGGGGGACTATTACCTCATACCAAAACAAACCGGGAACGAGACCCTGGTGGAACCCTATGTTTATGAAGTCGCCGGCCGGGCGGTGCTGATGACCACCGTGGTCATGCCGGTCAAGAACCAAGGCCGCTTTATGGGAAGCATGAACATTGATATTGAAATGGGGGTCATTCAGCAGCAGGTGGAACAGATACGGCCCTATGAGGGGGCTGTCGCCGTGGTATACAGCAACGGCGGTTTCGTGGGCGGCCACTTTGACCCAAGCCGGGTCGGGAAGCCCATGGCGGAAACAGAGG
>JAITBE010000020.1 GCA_031283755.1 Spirochaetaceae bacterium | reverse complement strand
AATCAACCGGGAAACGGGGGTAAAAACCGAAGTGATTCCCCCGCTAATGGAAGGGGGGCTTCCGGTCAGTTCGAGCCGGATTCGCGATGCGGTTTCCGGGGGGGACTTGGATAAGGCGGCGGCGCTCCTGGGCAGAAGGGTGGAAATAGATCTGACCGGTTTATCCCCCTGCTCCAGGCCCGGCGGGTTGTTTTACGATGCCCGGTCCCATTACCGGATCTTGCCGCCCCCGGGCCGGTATAGGGTAATGTTTTACGGACCCCACAAGATCGAGGAAACGGAAGTTCTGATTGAAAGTGAGGGCGTGTTTATTCCGTCATTAAACCGGGCGGAGCGGATTGAATTTATAAAATAAGGTGGTTTTCTAAGGCTTTAGCCGGATCAACTGTAAAAGCCGGTTTGAAAACAACCGAATTTGCAGCCGGCGGAGGTATTTTTTAATACCCGGTGAATTGGTTCCCAAGGAGAGAATATATGGCATTAAACAAGGAAGACGTGACCTCTATTATTACCAAATTCGGCAAGAACGAAAAGGATACCGGTACCTCGGAAGTTCAAATTGCCCTGTTGACCAAACGGATAAACCAGCTTACGGAACATTGCAAGCTCTTTAAGAAGGATAAATCCAGTCAGCGGGGCTTGTTGATCCTGGTCGGAAAACGGCGGCGTATGTTGAAGTATATACAACGGACGGATCTGGAAAAATACCGGTCCCTTATCAAGGAATTGGGGCTCCGCAAGTGAAGGGGTCCGCAAAACCCCCGGTACTACCCGGGATCGGCTGGAGTGGAAATAATAAGGCCGGGACCGGGTTTTTTTATGGTTTCCGGGACCGGTTTTAAAACTGAAGTTTTGAAACCGCTTGCCCTTTCAAAGCAAATAGGCTGAAAGGGATTTTTAAAGATTTATAATTTGGATAGGAGTATATGATTCAAAGAGTAACCCTTCAAATTTCCGGTAAAGAATTGATTCTTGAAACCGGTAGAATCGCAAAACAGGCCAACGGAGCGGTTTTTGCACAATATGCGGGTTCGGCGGTGATTGCCACCGTTTGTTCATCTTCAAGCGCCGTGGAGGGGCTGGATTATGTCCCCCTTACGGTGGATTATAACGAAAAATACTATGCCGCCGGAAAAATCCCCGGGGGGTTTATCAAGCGGGAGAGTCGTCCCAAGGACAAGGAGATCCTCGTTTCCCGGCTCATAGACCGGCCGATGCGTCCCCTCTTTGATAAGAGTTTCGGCAGGGAAATACAGGTGATTCCCACCACCATATCCACCGATCAGGTAAACCCCCCGGATATACTGGCGATTGTCGCCTCCTCCGCGGCGGTACATATTTCGGATATTCCCTTTAACGGCCCCATCGCGGGGGTCCGGATCTGTTCCGTCGCCGGGGAACTCATCGTTAACCCCACCTACGAGGAAATTGAGAAGTCGGAACTGGAGATAGTGGTGGCCGGTACCAAAGAAGGGATCACCATGGTGGAAGGGGGCGCCGCAGAGGTTGATGAAAATACCATGATCGCCGCCCTGGAAAAGGCCCAGGGGGTTATTGGTGAACTCTGCGAATTACAGCAGAAATTACGGGACCTTGCGGGTAAAGATAAACTTCCCCTGGTGGAAAGTACCGTGGCTCTGGAAAACAAGGATCTTATCCGGGCCGCCGCCTATCCCCGGTTGGAGGAAGCCTGTTTTGTCAAGGGCAAGCAGGAGCGTTCCGGGGCGATTAAAACGGTAAAGGATGATATTGCCGCGTCATATTCCGCCCAATTGGAAGATGAAACCCAGAAAAAACTCTTTGACGCCCTTTTTGAGGATATGGAATATGAGATCCTCCGTTCTTCGATTTTAAACAAGGGGCTGCGGGTGGACGGCCGGGGGACTGAAGACATCCGGGATATTACCTGTGAAGTAGGGATACTCCCGCGGACCCACGGATCGGCCCTGTTTACCCGGGGGGAAACCCAGGCCCTGGCGGTTACCACCCTGGGGACCGTCTTTGACGAGCAGATCTACGATGATATCGAAGGGGACAAGCGGGAAAATTTTATTTTACATTACAATTTTCCCCCCTATTCGGTGGGGGAGGTGGGCCGTATGGGTACGGGACGCCGGGAAATCGGTCACGGCAACCTGGCCCGGCGATCCCTGGCCGCTATGGTGCCCGCCAAGGATAAATTCCCCTATACCATACGGGTGGTTTCGGAGATCATGGAGTCCAACGGTTCCTCGTCCATGGCATCGGTGTGCGGCGGAACCCTTTCCATGCTTCACGCCGGGGTTCCTATGAAAAAACCCGTGGCCGGTATCGCCATGGGACTTATCACCGAAGGCCGCGGAGGGCCCGGGGACCGGTACGCGGTTCTTTCGGATATCCTGGGCGAAGAGGATCATCTGGGAGATATGGATTTTAAGGTGGCGGGAACCGAAGAGGGTATTACCGGGTTTCAAATGGATATTAAAATCGCCGGGGTCAGTCCCGAGGTGATGCGGAAGGCCCTGGATCAAGCCAAACGGGGGCGGCTCCATATTCTTTCAATTATGAACCAGACCATTAATAAACCCGCGGCGAATATTAGTGAATATGCCCCAAAGATCGTTACCCTTACCATAGAGATTGATAAGATCGGCGCCCTTATCGGCCCGGGGGGTAAAAATGTCAAAGCCCTCTGTGAACAGTACCGGGTCAGTATCAATACGGACAATGACGGTACGGTTACCATTTACGGAAAAAATTCCAAAGATGCGGAGGATGCCAAAGCAGCGGTTTTGGGGATAGTTTCGGATCCCGAGGTTGGGCGCGTTTATTCGGGAACGGTAAAACGGATCATGGATTTCGGCGCCTTTGTGGAAATTCTGCCGGGTAAAGAAGGGCTGGTGCATATATCAAAACTATCCCGGCAGCGTATCGCCCTGGTGACCGATGTCCTGAAAGAAGGACAGGTCATCCCGGTGAAGCTACTGGAAATTGATAAAATGGGACGGCTCAATCTGTCCTATATCGATGCTGTAGATCCTGCCGGGGAAGAACCTTCCGGACGAGGAGGGGCCCCGCAGCGGAACCGTTAACCGGACCTCAAGGGTCCGCATAATTACTTTGGGAGGGGAAATTATGACGGAAAATAACAATCCGGTAATCAGGATCCATAAAAAGGATCCAGAGGCCCGTTTGCCCCAATACGAGACCGGGGGGGCATCCGGGGCGGATATTACCGCAAGACTTCCTGAGGAACTCCTGATACCTTCCATGGGCCGGGCTTTGGTACCTACCGGACTGGTATTGGAGATCCCCCCGGGGTACGAGGCGCAGATACGGCCCCGTTCCGGGTTGGCTATCCGCCATGGGATTACGGTACTCAATTCCCCCGGGACCATTGATTCGGACTACCGCGGTGAATTAGGGATAATATTGATTAATTTGGGCGCCGAATCTTTTACCGTAAAGGACGGAGACCGGATAGCCCAGTTGGTGATCGCGCCGGTATCCAGGGCCGGTATAACGGAAACCGAATTGGTATCCCCTACGGCAAGGGGGAGCGGTGGATTCGGATCAACGGGAATTTCATCTTAAACAAGATGGAAAAAAAACATTCCGTATCCTGGACCATGTTCAGGAGTATATTTTTTGAAACCCTGATCTCGTTTTTCGTGGCTTTTCTTTTTTTCTTTTTTATCTTTTTTGTAAACCAACTTTTGCTTATGGCCCAGGAGATTTTAACTAAGAAGGTTCCTTTTCAACAGGTCGCCCTGTTGGTTCTCTATTCCCTGCCTTCGGTGGTGGCGATGTCCGCGCCATTCGCATCCTTAGTGGGGACCCTCATGACCATAGGACGCATGACTTCGGATAATGAAATACTGGTGATGCTCTCTTCGGGCCTTTCTTACCGGAATGTTTTTATTCCCGCCGTAACCATAGGAATATTCATCTCCCTGATGTCTTTTTTGGCCAACGATATCCTGCTCCCCGCGGGGACCGTACAATTTACCCGGCTCTACCGGCGCATCCTGGTTTCAACTCCGGCGCTGGAACTGGAATCCAACTCGGTTAAGCGGTTTAAAGATACGGTGGTGGTTACCGGTAATGTGGAAAATAATTCTATAGACGATGTCCTTATATTGGATAAAACCAGCGATGGCGAACGGCGCCTTATTATGGCCCGGAACGCGAAACTGCGGGACGGCGGGGTGGAAGGGATGAGTCTTGATTTGACCAACGCCTTTATTCAAACCTCCAAAGAAGTAGCCCGGCAGGATTACGATTACGCTTCCAGTAGTTTTTTGCGGTATCTTATACCCCAGGACGATCTTATCCAGGCGGTTTCCAGTATCGGTCCCCGGGAAATGAGTTCCACCGATGTAAAAAAGGAAATAAAAAATCAGGAGGAAGAATTGGGGACACGGCTTGACGAGGAGTATAACAGATCGTTGACCTATGCTTTGTCCCTGGAGACGGCCTTACGGTACGGGCCCCAGCGGGAAGAATGGAACCAGCGCTCCAATACCTTGTCCTCTTTTGTAAAAGGAATAAGCACCGCGGCGGTGATAAAAAATAATCGGAACCTGCTCATATACCGTCTTGAATATTATAAGAAATTTTCCATTCCCTTTGGGGCCCTTTCTTTTGTTTTTCTTGCGGTTTCCCTGGGACTTTTGGCCAAAAAAAGCGGTCAGACCGTGGGATTTATCTTTGGCCTTATCATAGCGGTTATTTATTGGGCCCTGCTTTTAGGGGGACAAACCATGGGTATCAGATTGGGGTATTCCCCCTTCTGGTCCATGTGGTTTCCCAATATCTTAGCTATATCCATAGGCCTTCTTATGGGTATTATCAGGATAAGGCGATGACCCTGGATCGTTATCTGGTTCGGCAGTTTTTGCCGATATTTTTTGTTGCCGCTTTTATGTTTGTGTTCCTTATCTCCCTCATTGATCTATTTGCCAATTTGTGGCGGTTCCTTAATTACGAGGTTCCCTTTAAGGAAATACTCCGGGTTTATTATTATTATTTACCCAAAAGCCTCTCCTTTGCCCAGCCCATTTCTCTGCTCTTCGCCACCGCCTATACCCTGGGGGATCTCTACGCGAGGAATGAATTGACCTCAATATTTTCATCGGGGATTCCCTTTTGGCGTTTTAGTTCTTCCCTGGTTCTTGTCGGCATTCTCGCTTCGGTATTTTCTTTTTATTTTGAGGATAAGGTGGTAATTCCGACGCTTAAGATCAAAAACGATCTGAGCCGTACCTATTTGCGGCAGGAGACCCGGGGGAATAATTCCGACATTGTGATCAAAGCCAGGGAAGGCAAGCTTATCTATTCGGTAGATTATTATGATGATAATGCCATTTCTTTAAACGGCTTGAGTATCATTGAAAAGGACGAAGCCGGAAATTTTCTGGCCCTGATCCGGGCTCCTTCGGCCTCCTGGACCGGAGAATACTGGTCCCTATCCAATGCCCTTATTTATACCTGGGAAGATACGCTCCTCCGGGTCCGTCCCCTGGGACAGACCGATAGTTACCGGGAAAGCCCCGATACCTTTAGACGGAGTTCCTATGACGTGGAATCTCTGCCCGTCCGGGAAGCGGGTCTTTTAGTGGCCGACTTAAAAGCGGCAGGGCTTCCCTTTATCGGGGTGCTGGCGGATTATTATCACCGTTTTTCTTATTCCGCGGTTTCCATGGTGGTGATTATCCTGTCCATTTCTATGGGAGGGCGGTTTAAAAAAAACATACTCCTTATGAGCCTTTTGGCAAGCCTCCTCGTGGCGGTTGTTTTTTATGTTATGGAGATGATCACGATGATGATGGCCCGGCTTGGGTATATTCCCCCCATAGTAGGGGCGTGGTTTCCCGTAGGTACCTTTATTTTGGTCGGTATATTACTGCTTCAGAATGCAAAAACATAAAGGAGCCGGGTAAGCGATGGGAAATTTTTTTACTATCCGCCACCGGGATTCCTCCTGCAAGGCCCGGACGGGCATCATGGAACTGCCCCACGGTCCGGTGGCTACCCCGGTATTTATGCCCGTAGGAACCAATGGTACCGTGAAAGCCCTTACCAAGGACGATTTAAAGGAGATAGGGTTCGAGATCATCCTTTCCAATACTTACCACCTGTACCTCAGGCCCGGACCCGAGGTGATAGCCGCCGCCCAAGGACTTCATAATTTTATGCGGTGGGATCGAAACATTCTTACCGATTCAGGCGGGTTTCAGATTTTTTCCCTGGCCCCCTTTAGAAAAATTAGCGATGAAGGGGTGGTGTTCCGTTCCCACATTGACGGTTCCCGGCATGTGTTGACCCCCGAAAGGGTGGTAGAAATTCAATCCCTTTTGGGCAGCGATATACAGATGCCGCTTGACGTGTGCAGCCCCTGGGGCGTAACCCATAAGGACGCGGTAAAAGCCCTGGAGTTTACCGGCCTCTGGTTTTCCCGGGCCAAAAGGGCCTGGGAAACGGAGCGGGATAAAGGTTATGGGGGTAAACTTTTTGCCATAGTGCAGGGTAATTTTTTTAAAGAACTGAGAGAAAAAAGCGCCCAAGGGGTCATGGACCAGGAGCCCTTGGGTATTGCCATTGGGGGCCTTTCTGTAGGGGAGCCGCCTGAGGTTTTTGAGGAATTTTTAAGTTACACCGCCGCCCTGCTGCCTCCGGAAAAACCCCGGTATGTTATGGGCATAGGAACCCCTCAATATATCCTGGCTGCTATTGAGCAGGGTATTGATATGTTTGATTGTGTACTCCCCACCAGGACCGGTAGGAACGGGTATGTTTTTACCCGAAAGGGGGCCTTTGCCTTAAAAAAAGCGGAATACCGGCTTGATTTTGAGCCGATAGATAAAACATGCCGCTGTAAAGTGTGCCGCGACTACAGCCGCGCTTATTTACGGCATCTTTTTAAAACCCAAGAGATCCTCTGTTCCATGCTGGTAAGTTATCACAACCTTTGTTTTTTGCATGAACTTATTCAGGACGCCCGGATCGCTATTGGGGAGGATCGTTTTTTATCGTTTAAATCGGCCTTCTTAAAACAGTATGCCGGGGGGGAAGGATGAAATATATCCTGGTATGTTTTTTATTTTTTTCCGCAGGGTTTGTGGTATTTTCCCAGTCGGCTTCGGATCCGTCCCCGGATAAAACCATAGAAACGCAGCAGATGGAGACGATCCGTTACGGTACGGAAAATGAAATAGCCGCGCTGATTCAAGCCTTAAAAAATGAAAAGGCCTTTTATCTGGATGATGAACTTATCGTCTTGGTACAATCCACAAAAAACCGGATAATCCTTTCCGGGGTATTTAGTTTTTTTGGGGAACGGGGCAAGGAGGGTTTGGAGGAACGGGCCTTACGGGCGGTGAAAGAGCGGAATGATGAAGCGACTGAAGCGGTAAATGCCGCTCTTGATTATCTGGGAAAAGTTAAGGCCCAGGATGCCATCGACCCCTTAAAGGATCTGATAGATCGGGATGAGCAGCGGTTTATGGGTAACGCCATTCGGGCCTTGGGTTTAGTGGGGAAGGTTCATCCGGAAACCGCTGATAATACGGCGGAATATTTAATTGATTTTTATCTGAACCATAATCCCGGGGATGAAAACCGCCGGGAAATTGTGATTGCCCTGGGTGAATTGGGATCCGGCCAGGGGATATCCCTGTTGTCGGAAATTGCCGTATCCGATGATGAGCGTCCGACCCTGCGGATGGCGGCGCTGGACAGCCTTTCCAAGATCGGCGATCCTGAAGGGCTGCAGACGGTTCTTACCGCCTTGGTTTCCGCGGATCCCAATGTGCGATCCGGCGCGATAGCCGCCCTGGGGCCTTTTTCCGGTCAGGAGGTGGAGGGGGCTATTTTAGAAGCCTTCCGGGACTCCTACTACCGGACCCGGATAAGCGCCGCCAAGGCCGCGGGGGAGCGGAAATTTATTGAAGCCATCCCCTATCTCCGTTTCCGCGCCGAAAGAGATGAGATTCCCACGGTAAAGGATGAGGCCATACGGGCGTTGGGGGCCATCGGAACCCATGAAGCCGCCGTTGTTTTGGCGGACCTTTTTGGGGAACGGAAAAATACCGACCGGGTCAGGATTCTGGCGGCGGAAATGTTGATTCAAAATAACGCCGATGATTACGCGGGGAAGGTGATCCTTGAAATGGACGAGGCCAAAACGAAAAATCAAACCGCCCTGTACACCGGGCTCCTCCGGGGCCTGGGAACCGCCCGGACCGGCGCCGTCGAAGGTCTTGCCCGGCGGTTTTTGACTTCCGGCGGGGTGGTTGAAAAGTCTCTTGCCCTGGACATGGCTATAAATAACGAATTTAGGGGGCTCGCCGCCCAGATCAAGGAATTAACCGATGAAAAAAACGGCAGCCTCGCCCGGAAAGCCCGGGATGTACTCCAAAGATTAGGGCTGGATTAACCCGGTTCCTACCAATACCCGGGTACGTCCACTGAATGGAGTAGACGGTTCAGGGCTATTAAAGGATCCTCGTAACGATCTATCCGTATGAAAAGTTCATATTGTCTTTCCGAAATGATCCGTATGGGTATTCCGACACAATTTGGAACCGGTTGGGAACCAATGTCGGGAAAAAACTCCGGTTTCCGGGGAATAAAGGTACATTGGGCGCCATTGCTGCGGAGTTCCGCTATCCGGGGGGGGATGGGGACGAGGAAAATCAAAAAATCCGATTTACCGCCCCCTATGGTGAAGGAATAACCGGATTTAATGGCATGGATATTCCGTCTGCCTATGTTGGTGTTCTGGTCTTCCACAAAAAGGGACAACATCAGCGGCCCCTTATCAGTTTGGGTATTACTTTTGTAGGAATTCGAATTCACGGGGAAAATCTTCCGGGGGCCTCCGCTGCTGATTGAACCGCCGGGGACCGTATTCGCCTCTCCCTTATCCTGGCGGTCTCTGGGGCCGGGATATGAAATCGGTGTTGCCCTATCTTCGGTTTTGGGCAGGGACTCGGCCGGGGCCGTCAATTTTTTTTCCGGCAATGCCGCCCCGGGGCTTGTTTCCGGGTTTTTTATTGGGCCGCCGGTCATATCCGCCCCTCCCTTATCCTGGCGATCCCTGGGGCCGGGATATGAAATCGGTGTTGCCCTATCTTCGGTTTTGGGCAGGGATTCGGCCGGGGCCGTCGATTTTTTTTCCGGCAACGCCGCCTCAAGGCTTGCCCCTGGCTTTTTTAGCTCGTTCTGATACGGGACCGCCGGATAAGCGGCAAAAAGATTTTTGTTTTGCGGTACCCTGTCGTCTTTGGAAACTTCCGGTTTTCCCGCGGGAATCGGTTTTTCCGGGGAAGCGCCGGCGGCATGGGCAAAGGTCCTGTTGGGAGAAGTCTGAAGCCGTTTTATCATCAGAAAAATAATAAAGGCCAAAATCAGGATCACCCCAAAGATACCCCCGGTAAACCAGGCCAGGGGTAAGCCGAATAGGGAGATGTCCCCGGCTTGATACCTGGCTTTCCCCGGGGAAGATTCCTTATCCGTAACTTTTGGTGAAGGGGACACAGCCGGTATTTCCGGGCTTGGTTTTTCCGCCTCGGGTTGCCGGGGTTCCGGCGTCTGTTCTGCCGGCGGTACGGGCCGCTGGGTTTGGACGGGGCCGGTTTCGGGGCGGGCGGTCTGGGCCGTTGTTGGTCCTGCCGGCGGCACGGGTGTCTGGGCTTGGGGCGTCTGCCGGGGTGATGCCGGAGGGACGGCCGGCTGGGCTGCCGGACGGTTCGGGATGGGTAACATCCGGCTTCTGCCTGAGGAGGGACCGTTCCCTACAACCGGTACCGGAACATAATAAAAATCTATTCCGGCCCTGTTTAAACGGGCGGTGGTCTGGGAAATAAGATTCTGTATGGACCCCTCCTCTGTTCCTCCTTGCTGGGGACTATGGTCCCCGTCGGAGATAAGGACCACCTTTTTTCCCCTGGTACCTGGAATGGATGCCGCATAGCGTTCTCCATAGGCCAAGGCTTCGGAAATATCAGAATAGGGATCCAGGGGATAGAGGAGGAACAAACGGCCTATGACGGTTTCCACGTCCCCCCGACCCGCTATACGACGGGTTATTTCCAGCCGGGGTGTATCGGAAAAGGAGATAAGATGAAAGGTATCTCCCATACGGAGGAATTCTTTGAGGAAATTGCCGGTTACATAATCCAAAGTTTTTTGGTATGAACCGCTCATGCTTGAGGAAGTATCCAGAATCAGTATCAGATCAAGGGGTTTTTCCTGGCCAACTACGAAAAAAAAGGGCCAACATAACAATAAAACCAATAAAAATACTTTTTTTGCGGATATTTGTTTCCCTTCTTTATAAATCCGGGATACCATAAATATCCTCCTCTCCAAATTCATAATCCCTTGAGCCGGCTTTGGGAAAAGCGTTTAAGCTCCCCGTTAAGCCGGGGCGCTTTTCCCTTTAAATCCAAGGCCGCTTACAAACAAAGCTTGTTTTTCAACCTCTGATATCTTGAAACACCCCCCATGGTCAAAAATTAACCGCAGAAATACGATCCACCGTATAAGATGCTTTTTCATCATTAATAGAGAAATTAAATTTTTCTCCCACCTTTTTATTTAAAATCGCTCCGCCAAGAGGGGATAGATAAGAAATGATCTGGTTTTCAGGGTCCGATTCCCAGGGGCCAAGGATGGTATACACCTCTTTTTTACCGGTGTCCTCATTGGATAAAACGACCTTGGTTCCAAAGGATACCCGGCTTGTATTGACCGTAGCGGGATCAAATAATTGAGCCCGTTCAATCTCGTCTTTCAGTTTTGCCACCGTTGAATTGAGGATTTCCTGTTTCTCCTTAGCCGCCTTGTATTCTGCGTTTTCCCGTAAATCGCCTAGGGAAAGGGCGAAGGCAATTTCCTTGGAATTAGCCGGGACTTCCACGTCCATGATGTGCTGAAGATACCGTTGTTTTTCCTCATACATGGCCGCGGTTACCATGAGTCCCCGGGACACCTTCTTTTCCACATCCCCGAAGAATTTAAAATTCGGATCCTTCTCCAAAATAAGGCTGCGGAGGTTTAATTTGTCCGCCGGATCCAGATCCTTTACGTCTTCAATAAAGGTAAAAATACGGATAATAGTATCAGGATCCGCCTGATTGATAAATGAAGCCAACATACCGTCTTTAAAAAGTATAGTGTATACCTGCTTATTTATCTTACGGTTTTCTGTAGTTTCCCGATGATTTTCTATTTCCCGGTAGGTTATATCCATGATATGGATCAGGGTAATAAACTGTTTTTCCAGGGGAATTGCGGCGCTTTCAAACCACGGTTCGGTTTTAAAGTTTTTAAAGAACCAGACCAACGCCTCCCGGTAATCCCGGTAATTCTCAAAACACTGTTGGACCAGGGCAACGAGTTTTTCCTCATGTCCCTCTTTTATAAGGCTCAGGATAATCGAATTTGAGAGGGCGAAGGGTAAAAGTTTTATATAAATATCCGGCCAGGAGGGTACGAAAAGCTGGATATGCCGGAGGAATTCCTCCCGTAGTTTACTGTCCTTGAGGTTAAAAAATAAGCCCGGTATATCTTCGATTCCGTCAAAAATATCAAGAAAATTGAAGGAAAGCCCTGCCCCCAGGTGGGGGTACCGGCCGGCAAGATCCTTGATAAGGAGATACGAAGCGACCACCTGTTCGTTAACCTGATTATACGACCGAAGGTATCCCAAAAAATAGGCGGTCATTTCGGTAAAATATTCCGAATCCAGCTCCACATCCTTTTGGGCGGCATAGTTCCGGACGGTTAAAACCCGGTCAAAGAAATTTCGCTCCGCCTTAAATTCATTATAGAGTTTTTCCTCAATACTGATGGGCCGATCCCGAACCGTAAAAATATCGATATTCTCGGGACTCACCCCAAAGGAAGGATCCGATTTCAGGATTTCCCGTATTTTGGTACTCCAGGCGGTCCATTCCCCCGGGGATAATATTGAAGGTACCAGCTCGGCCTTGATCCGTTTAATATCACAGGAGTTGTTGAAACTTCTGATCACCGTCCGTAATGCCCAGGAAGGCTCGTTTTTTACCCGGTCATGGAGTTTTTCTTTTTTCTGAGTGGCTTTTAAAACCCAAATATGGTTCTTTGAAAGGGTCTGGAGGGCGTTCACCGCCATTTTAAGGGACATGGAATGGGCCCGTTTCTTCGCGAAGTCGATGGTGATCTCATCCCCCTGGACCTCGGCGATTCGGCCGACTCCCCAGGTCCGGTGGTAGACAAAATTACCCTTATCAAAGGCAATATGTTTTTCAAAGTCTAAAATAGCCTCGTGGACGTTACGCCAGTTTTGGGCAAGATTGGAAATACGGATATATTCTTCCATCTGGCTATGATTCGTGTGTTTCTGCCTAAAACATTCGATAATTTCCTTCCTGGCTACGGAATCTTTTTCATCGTATTGCAGAATAAGTTTGAGGATATTGATGGCGGTATTGATGTCTCCCCGCTGTTTACAGGAACCGTAGACATCCTCAAGAAGGAGGACCGCCTTTTCCTCGTTGATGTTTTTGGAGACTTTTTTCTGAACATGAAGAAAAAAGTCGATATCCTCGGGGCAGTATTCCAGCAGTTTTATCCAAATTTCCCGGACATTGGTGAAAAGCTGCTTGTTGATATAACGGTGCAGGGCTTTTTTATAATAATCTACCGCCGCGTCCACGTGGCTGAGTTTTTCATAATGCTCTGCCAGGGACTTGGCCAGATCCGCCTCTTCATAATCAACTTTAACCAGCCGCTCCCAAATGCCGTAAATGGCCTCTTCCTCATTTTCGTTTTTGTAACAGTCCCCCAGGGTCCGCAGGGCAAATTTCGATTCCCCATAATCCAGGATCCGTTCGCAAAGGTATTTTACAATATTCCACTTATGGTTATCCACAAAAATAGTAACCAGGGCAATCAGGGCGGAATCGTCAATGATCTGCCGGGACAGGGCTATCATTCCCGAAATATAGAGGGCGATAATGCTGTTTTTGGTATGAACCAGATGTTCATCACAGAGTTTTTTAAGTTCATCATATGCCCGCTTTTCCCCGGCTTCTTTCAGAACGAGATCCAGCTCTTTAAACTGGGTGGTTGAATAATTGCTGAGGGTAGCTCTGGTCCACTTTTCCTCATTCAGCATTTCCTGTACATTTTTTAGGAGAGCTTCAGACATCTCGTAACTCCTTGCCCCATGGGCATCCTCTAAAATGGGGTACAAATTTATAATACTAAATTTATACCGCCGGTGTCTTTACCGGTGTAAAAACCATGCTAAAAAGCCAATCCCAAAACTCGGCGGGGTCTTGGAATTGGCTCCGGGAAAGGCGGTCAAAAGCCCGCTTTTCCCTCTCAATTCAAGGCAGTATTTCCAAAAACCGAGGCATTGGGAATACCGCGAAAACCCTAATGCATACGTTCATATATTTCCGGATCGAGGATCTTTATTTTCAACATTGTCTCCTCGATAAGACCGGGATTTTCCCGGATATTTTCATAATGGTCTATTAACCAAAAATACCGGTTGATAAGCCGGGGTATCAGCAGGGAAATATTATCGGGACGGCTCCGGATCTCGTTCTCCAGGGAAAAAATGGATTGTTTTATCCTGCTTAATTCAATGGATTTTAACTCCCTTTTGATGGAAAATACCCCAAAAAGGCGTCCGTAAATAGGTATCCATTCCAAAAGTTCCTGCCCCGAATATCCCTTCTCTTTTACCCTGTCCGCGAGGCGTATAATCAATTCCGACTCCATGGATCTGAGATTAACCCCCTGGGGATCCGTAAAAAACGCCTCCCGAAATAAAACCTTGGCGGCCCTGGTTTCTTCCAAAAGGGCATTAACATCCGCCAGTTCCGAGAGGGTTTCCCCATCCTCCCTCCTGAACCGGGCCGCCTGTTCCATATATTTGAGGGCTTCCTCGTAGTTACCGACCCCCTTGTAACAGCATCCCACCTGTAGCAACAATCCCGGATCATGCTGGTTTACCCCGTCGCCCAACACGTCCTCAAAGGACTTAAGGGCGGTGGAAAAAACGAAACGCCGCACCGCATAAAGACACGCGTCATATCCTTCCCCAATGCGATCCAAAAAAGTATAAAAAGATTTCCATTGGGAAAGAATAAACCCCCCCTTATCATAGGGATCATGGAAATCATCCAGGCGTTTTATCCGTTCAAGCCACCAGTTAAGGCATTTTAATCCGTAAACCACTTCGGGATTATCATAATCCAATCCCAAGGCTTCATCTAAAACCCGCAGGGCCGAAGTTACATCGGAGGCTTTCAGGTTGTCATAGGCTTTCTGAATGAGCCCCGGTACTGATGTTTCCGTATTCATAGCTTGAATATTTTAACACATTTTGGTAAAAATTATAGCTTCTATACTATACTATTTTTCTCCTTCTTTACAAGGCCCCTCTGAAAGGGTATTATCCTGATATGAGTTGTATTATTGCTCCCTCGGTGCTGGCCGCGGATTTTTCCAATCTGGCCGCCGCGGTGGCCGATATAGATGATTCAGGGGCTGAATGGATACACTTAGATGTCATGGATGGTAAATTTGTTCCCAATTTAACCTTTGGCCCCAAAATGGCCGCGGACCTGCGGCCCTATACCTCTTCGGTGCTTGATGTCCACCTTATGGTGTATCGGCCGGAGGATCTTATCGATGAATTTGCCCAGGCCGGGGCGGATTATATCACCTTTCATGTGGAAGCGGCGGTACATTCCCACCGGATCCTTCAATCCATCCGAAAATTGGGAAAAAAGACGGGGATCAGTATCGTCCCCTCTACTCCGGTCGTTATGATAGAAGAGCTATTGCCCCTGGTTGATCTGGTTTTGGTGATGACCGTCAACCCCGGGTTCGGCGGACAGGTCCTTATCCCGGAGTGTCTTGAAAAGGTAAAAAACCTCGCCCTGCTCAGGGGAAAAAAGAGTTTATCCTTCCTTATTTCCGTTGACGGAGGGATCAATGAGACTACCGCGGCCCAGGCCCGGGATGCGGGGGTGGATGTACTGGTTGCCGGGTCGGCTTTTTTTAATGCCCCGGACAAAAAGGCCCTGGTATCTCAATTAAAAGGGAGGTAACGGAAGCAATGGTAAAATTACCCCTTGCCGGACCGCCCGGGGGAATGCCGGTTTCCCCGTTAAAAGATGATGAAATTTGATCCTATCCTGACCCGGGCGTTCCGGCTTGCCCGGCGCGGTAAATTTGGGGAAGCTATCCATAATCTGGAAAACGAAGCCGTTCGATACCAGAATTCCTTTATTTATTATTATGTTCTGGGGGTATTGTGCCTCCATGCCGGTGATTTTGGCGGGGCCTTGACCTATCTTAAGCGGGCCAGGGAAGTAAAATTTCAAGATCCCCAGGTGCTTTTGGGGTTGGCGGTTCTTTTTCTCCGCCGGGGGGATACGGATCGGGCCCTGGATCTCTACCTGGAAGTGCTGGATAAAGACGGGCATAACCGGATCGCCCAAAAAGCCCTCAATGGGATACGGAAATATTCGGGGACCGATGCGTTTCCCCTATGGATAGAGTCGGGGAAGCTTGTCCGGTTTTATCCGCCCCTGCCTAAGCTGCCCCCCCGGATAGCCGTGGCGGCGCTTGGCATCCTGATCGTTGTCATGGTTTGCGGGGGGATACTGCTCAAATTCAATATTATCTCTCTGCCGGTCAAATCCGTTTTCCCCCGGGACGGGTATGCCGGAAGCGCCCTGGAACACGAGGAATTGCAGACGCCGGTCCAGATCGGCGGCAGCTACCGGTATATTTTGACCAAAGATCAAGTGGTGGATACCTATAACAGGGCCCGTTCTTTATTTACCGATCTCCGGGATGAGGCCGCCAGGGTGGAACTTAACCGGATCATCGAATCCAATGCCTCCGAGGCTATTAAAAACAAGGCCCGGCTGCTTTTGTCCTACCTGGAGGTTCCCGGGTTTGACAGCTTAAAGGATCGTTTCCCCTACCCAACGGTGGCGGAGGATCCCGGTCTTTACCGGGACTGTTATGTGATCTGGCGGGGGATGGCCACCAATCTTGACGCCGGGGAGTCCGTTACCGCCTTTGATTTTCTGGTGGGTTATGATACCCGTAGAACCCTGGAAGGGATAGTACCGGTGGTTTTTAATTTTTCCGTTGCGGTAAATCCTGAAAAGCCCCTGGAAGTATTGGGCCGGGTTATCCCGGTTGTTACCGGGGACGGCCAGGGGGCTGCGGTACACCTGGAAGGTATCGCCCTGTATCAGCCGGGAATCCTTGATAACCGGCGGTAATTTTCGTTCCCTCCGGAGGGATAAGATGATTTTGAGGGTTATTTGTTTATGAGAGCCGTAGTACAGCGGGTCCGGGACGCGCAGGTTTCCGTGGAGGGAGGGGTAACCGGAAAAATTGCCCGGGGGATCCTGGTATATCTGGGGGTCGCCCAGGGGGATTCCGAAGCCGATGCCGGCTACCTTGCGGAAAAAATCGCCGGTTTACGGATCTTTCCCGATTCCGCGGGGGTGATGAACCGCTCTGTCCTGGAAACCGGCGGCGAGGTCCTGACGGTTTCCCAGTTTACCCTTTTGGCGGACGCCCGGAAGGGCCGGCGGCCGTCTTATTCCAATGCCGCGGAAGGCGCGGAGGCCAAAGGACTCTACGAATATTTTATGGAGAAAATTCGGGAACAGGGGCTGGTCTGTCAAAGCGGGATCTTTCAGGCCCATATGGACGTTTCCTATACCAATGACGGTCCCGTGACCATACTGCTGGACTCAAAAAAGTTATTTTAACCGGTGGAAAGACCAGCCGATTTTTGAAACCTGTTCAATCCTGATTAAATAAATCAGGAGATTTTAAATAGTCCTCCGCGTTAAAGGCCGTGAGGAGTTTCCCCATGGAACTATTGGTTATGACGGTGCTGATTACCTTCGCCGATAGCTCCGCCGAAGGAACCACCTCAAGGTTGGGGATCTCCTCCGGCAGTGAACCGGGGCAGCATACCGTATCGGTAACCATGATATGCCGCAGAAGGCCCGCTTGAGAGAGCCGGGTAAGCCGTTCAGCGGCGGGGGCGGAAAAAATAGCGTGTACCGCGATGAGGTTTATTTCCGCCGGCCGCAGAGGAGCCAGGCCATGGATAAGACTTTCCACGGATCCCGCGGTATCCACCATATCGTCCACGATCCATAAAACCTTGCCTTCGATGGGTTCGGCGGAAAGGATATTGATGGATTCAATGGAATTGGAGCGGGAATAATCCCGCTGCTTGTGGGCCACCACCAGGGGCGCTCCAAAGGCATTGGCAAAACGGCGCGCTAGTTTTTCTCCCCCCGCATCCACGGAACAGAAGGCCCAATGGGGACGTACCACCTGTTCCAGGGTTTTGAGGTCCCGGATATAAACGTCACAGAGCCGTTTTTTAAGCAGCGTCAGGGCGGGAATATCATCAATGGCGCAGATAGCGGGATCCACCATGGATTTTGATTTATCCGAATGAAGCTGATAGGTTATGATGTGGGTGGTTCCCAGGCTGACCAGGATCTTTAAATGAACCCAAAGCCCTACGGAACTGCGCCGCATGGTCCGGTCGGAACGGGAACAGGAAACAAAGGGCTCAAAGACCAGGATATTTTCCGCTTGGGAGCGTTTTAAGGCATCCACCGTGTGATATAACTCGATTTTTGCCTCATCCACCGCGATTCCCCCCTGATTACGGGCGCAGCTGGTAAAAAGGACCACATCCTTACCCCGTAAAGAGGTATTAATTTCCACTTCCATTTCTCCGTCGGCGAAAAGATCCGTTTTTAGGGCCTGTACACCGTCCATATTAAAACTTTGGGAAGTAAAGCTGGGAAATTTTGAGAGGTAATAAACAACCCGGGAGGCATAATCTCGCATGGAACGGGTGGCGGTTACGACAAATGCATTCATCTTACATTTTCACCCTTCATAATATTAGTTTACTATAGGCAGAGAAAGATTGCATAGGGGTAAATACCGATAGTAAACAAAAAAAATATGTGTTATTTTTTATGAGCGTTGTTTAGAAGCCTGAGTCTTTGAAAAGGCTCCGGCATTAAAGCAGGATTGATATGGTTGCCTTATAGAGGGGAGGAGGAAAAGATGGCAAAAATAAATGAATCTGAAAAGACCCGGGGGAATCCTCTGGCCACAGGTGAAGAAAAAGAAAAGGCCATGGAAACGGCCCGGCTTCAGATAGAAAAGCAATTTGGTTCCGGTTCCCTGATAAAATTGGGGGATCATACCAATGCGGCGGGGATAGATGTTATTCCCACGGGGTCTATTCTTTTGGATGAGGCCTTGGGGATAGGAGGGTATCCCCGGGGCAGGATCATCGAAATTTATGGCCCTGAGTCTTCCGGAAAGACTACCTTGGCGCTCCACGCTATTGCGGAGGCCCAAAAATTGGGGGGAATCGCCGCCTTTGTGGATGCCGAACACGCCCTGGATCCCATATATGCCAAAAATCTGGGGGTAAATATTGACGAACTCTGGGTTTCCCAGCCGGATACCGGGGAACAGGCCCTGGAGATTGCCGAAAGCCTGGTTCGTTCCGGGGCGGTGGATGTCATTGTGGTGGATTCCGTGGCTGCCCTGACCCCTCAGGCGGAGATTGAAGGGGATATGGGGGACGCCCATATGGGCCTTCAGGCGCGGCTTATGAGTCAGGCCCTGCGGAAACTCACCGCTACCATCGGTAAATCCCGGACCATCCTGATCTTTATTAACCAGATCCGGATGAAAATCGGGATCATGTTCGGTAATCCCGAAACCACTACCGGCGGAAACGCCCTTAAATTCTATGCTTCGGTTCGGCTGGAGGTCCGCAAGATGGACACCATAGAAAAGGGAGAAAAGGGAGAGTCCGACGCTATCGGGAACCGGGTCAAGGTCAAGGTGGTTAAAAATAAGGTTGCTCCCCCCTTCAGGAAGGCGGAGTTGGAGATCATGTTCGGTAAGGGAGTATCTGCCATTGGAAGCCTATTGGACGCGGCGGTTAAGTATGAAATTATCGACAAAAAAGGGGCCTGGTTTTCTTATGGAGAAGAAAAGGTCGGCCAGGGCCGGGAAAATGCCAAGATGTATTTGGAAGATAATCCCGAATTCGCCCGGGAGGTGGAGCAGAAACTCAGGCAGCTTATATTCCCCGGCCGGGAGTTTTCCCGGCCCGAAAAGGCCGTTCCCCGGAAAGTTCCGGAGGAAAGCCCCGAAGAACCGGCTCCTCCGGCGGACAGCGCGCCGGTAGAGGAGAAAAAGGTTCCGGCGGAAAAAAGAGGGCCCGGCCGGCCGGCCGGAGAAGCTTCCCCCGCCAAAGAGAAGGTCCCGGGACGGGGGCCGGGACGGCCTCCGTCCCGGGGGATAGATGGTCTTTTCTGAACCAGAGCAAGCGGCCGGAATCCCGGTGGTGTTGGGCTTAGGCTCAAACCAGGGGGATTCCCGCGGAATTCTGAGGGATGCCCTGGGGGTTTTGAGGGAAATACTGGGGGAAATACGGATCGCTTCTTTTTTTGAGACCGATCCCCTCCAGGTAACGGATCAAAGCCGATTTCTTAATACCGCCCTCGGGGGCCGTTACCGGGGAGAGCCCCGGGAATTGCTGGAACATATCCACCGCGTCGAAGCCCGGTTCGGCAGGGATCGGAAAAAGGAACGCCGCTGGGGGGAACGTCCCCTGGACATCGATATTCTCCTTTTCGGCGGCCTTGTTTTGTCCGAGCCCCCGGAACTGGAAATTCCCCATCCCCGGCTTACCGAACGCCGGTTCGCCCTGGTTCCCTTGCTGGAACTTTTTCCTGACGCGGCGGATCCCCGGACCGGTAAGGCTTACCGGGTTTTTATGGAAGAACTCCCCCGTCAGGGTATTTACTATGCGGGCCCGGGGGGATATACTGATAGCAAATGGACATCCAAAACTCAAATACGGTCCGAAATTTCAGAATAAATGAATTCGAAGGCCCGCTGGACCTTCTGCTTTTTTTAATAAAAAAAAACGAGGTTAATATCTATGACATCCCGGTCGCGCAGATCACCGAACAATACCTTGATTATTTAAAGTACAGTACCGCCCTGGATCTGGAGGAATTGACGGAATTTCACGTCATGGCGGCAACCCTGCTCTATATAAAATCCCGGATGCTTTTACCGGTGGAAATCGAAGCCGATGAGGATGCAGAAGACCCACGGCAGGAACTAGTGGAAAAACTCGTGGAATATCAGAAATTTAAAAAACTCTCCCAGCTTATGGAAGAAAAGGAACGGGAGGCCGAATGGGTTATCGAGCGGAAAAAACTCCAGCGGGCCCTTCCCTTTACGGAGGATACCCTCTGGGAAAAGGTCGATGTTTGGGATCTTTTAAAGACTTTTTCCGGCCTTATGACGCACCTTTCGGGGGAACAGATCATCGACCTCTATGAAGAGGTATCTATCAATGAAAAAATCGCCCTCATGTCGGAATTGCTGGAGATCCGGGGGGAGTGTAGTTTTGCGGATCTCCTGGTACGGAATGGATCGGTGATGGATATTGTTTGCGCCTTCCTTGCGATTCTTGAGGCGGTAAAAACCCGGACGGTTTCTATTTTTCAGAATCGTATGTTTGGGGATATAGTCATTCGGCCTTACGAGGGTGTCCATGGAGTTACGGTTGGAGAAAGAAACAGCGTTAATTGAGGCGATTTTATACCTTGAGGCAGACCCCTTAGACGAAGCCGCCCTTTCCCGAATATCCGCCCTTTCCCGGGATGTGGTTAAGTTAGCCTTGGAGGCCCTGGAAAACCGCTATGCCCAGGAAGATTCGGGGGTAGAATTGTCCCGAATCGGCGGGGGAGTGATGATATCTCCGAAAAAAGAGTACTGGGATAATCTTAAAGAGCGGTACGGTAAAAAAAACGAGTCCAAGTTGTCCAAGGCCGCCCTGGAAACCCTCTCGATCATCGCCTATTCTCAGCCCATTACCCGCAGTGAAATTGAGGCGATCCGGGGGGTGCAGGCGGATACGATGATACGGCTCCTTTTGGATAAGGGACTGATCCGGGAAACCGGGAAAAAGGACATTCCCGGAAAACCTATCCAATACGGAACTACCCGGGAATTTTTGAAATTCTTCCGCCTGGAAACTATCGCGGATCTTCCCAAACTCGATGAAAAAGAGAGCGATCGGTTTGAACTCGACGGACAAGGTTGAAACCGCCCTTCCGGAGGGGGAACAAGTCCTCAGGTTGCAGGTCTACCTGGCCCACGCCGGGGTTGCTTCCCGGCGGGCTTCGGAAAAGCTCATCGCCGAGGGCAGGGTTTCGGTAAACGGCCGGATCGTGTCCACTCCCGGCGAAAAGGTATCCCCGGAAGCGCAGGTCTGTCTGGACGGGGTTCTTTTGCGGCCGGAGCGGGCTTTTCATTATCTGGCCCTCCACAAGCCTCCCCTGTATATCTGTAGTTCCGCCGATCCCCAGGGAAGGCCCCTGGCACAGGAACTGCTCCCCGGGAATATTAGGGAGCGGCTCTACCATGTGGGCCGCCTGGATTTCCGTTCTTCCGGGCTCATCCTCTTTACCAATGACGGCGGCTTTGCCGCGAAAATAAGCCACCCTTCGGCGGAAATTGAAAAAGAATATCTGGTAGAAGCTTCCGGTCCCATTCCCGATAAGATGCTGGAGGACTTTGTCCGGGGCGTTATAATTGATCAGGTTTTTTATCAATCCTCAGGAATAGAACGGCTGGGGAAAAAATCCCTGCGGATTGTTTTAATCGAAGGGAAAAACCGGGAGATTCGCCGGGTTTTTTCCTATTTTCACCTGCACCCGGTGAAGCTCCACCGGGTTAGGATAGGTCCGGTGCTTTTAGGCGCCCTGGCGGAAGGCGCCTCAAGACCCCTTGCCCTTGAGGAACGGGAAAAATTGGCGGGAAAAGGGGTATAACCAGGGTAAATACCTTTACCCTGGAAATTCGTGGGGTTTTGCCCCGGAACCCTGGATTATCCGTAACAGAGGAGCGGGATAAAATGCCGATCAAAAAAACAATGAGAAATGAATTGTCCCATGAGACGACTCCCCGCGGCAAGACACCCTCCCGGGGGAATAATGCCGGGCCGGCCGTAGACCCGGGGATTCTCCATCCTGAAATTCCCCAGACCGGGGATGAGGGGGATCTATCCCTGCGGCCCCGGAGCCTTGGGGAATTTTTGGGCCAGGCGGTGATGAAGGAAAACCTGGGGATTTTTATTTCCGCCGCCAAGGCCCGGAACGAGAGCCTGGATCATCTTTTCCTTATCGGTCCTCCGGGACTGGGGAAAACGACCCTGGCCCAGGTGGTGGCCCGGGAACTGGAAGTCGACTTCAAGGTAACTTCCGCCCCGGCCTTGGATAAACCCAAGGACCTGGCGGGGATCCTCACCACGGTAGCGGAAAAAACGGTTTTTTTTATCGACGAGATCCACCGGCTTAAGCCCGCCATTGAGGAGATGCTCTACATCGCCATGGAGGACTACGAGTTGGACTGGATCATCGGCCAGGGACCCAGCGCCCGGACCATTCGGATTCCCATACCCCCCTTTACCCTGGTGGGGGCCACCACCAAGGCGGGGAATGTTTCAAGTCCTCTGATTAGCCGTTTTGGGATCACCTGCCGGTTTTCCTTTTACGAGCAGGCCGACGTGGAGGCTATAGTCCGCCGTTCCGCAGGGATCCTCAAAGCCGTTATTGAGGATGATGCCGCGGCTCTTTTGGCAAGCTCCGCCCGGGGAACTCCCCGGGTGGCGAACCGGCTCCTCCGGCGGATGCGGGACTTTGCCCAGGTTATGGGGAAGGCCGCCATTACCCAAGAGGTGGTGGAGGAAGGGCTTAAACGGCTTGAGATCGACTCCCTCGGTTTGGAACGGCATGACCGGGAGATCCTCAGAATTATCATAGAACGATACCAGGGCGGACCTGTGGGAGCGGAAACCCTGGCCATTTCCGTGGGGGAGGCGGTGGACACCTTGGAGGATTATTACGAGCCCTACCTTATTCAGTCGGGGCTGCTCCAGCGTACCCCCCGGGGCAGGGTGGTAACGCCTCAGGCCTATGAACATCTCAACCTTTCCCGAAAAAACCATGAAGACCCGGGCTTTCTTTTTTGATCTTCCCCCGGCGCTCATCGCCCAGTATCCTCCGGCGGAACGGGGACAGAGCCGGCTTTTGGTGCTGGATCGGGGGACGGGGTGCAGCGGCCATCACCTGGTGGGGGAACTGCCGGGTCTTTTGGAACCCCGATCCCTGCTGGTGTTTAATAATTCCCGGGTCCGCAAGGCCCGGCTGCGGGGAACCGCGGAAAAAACCGGCGCCCGGGTGGAATTCCTCCTCCTTACCAAACAGGATGTCCTGACCTGGAAAACCCTGGTTCAGCGCTCAAACCGCCGCCGTCCCGGGAGCCGCTATGTATTTTCAGGCGGGGTCAGCGCGGAGATCACCGGGGCCGAAGGGGAATTCCGATTTCTCCGGTTTGACCGAAGCATTGATGATCACTGGCTGGACCTGCACGGCCGCATCCCCCTGCCGCCCTATATCAAACGGGAGGATACCCCCGGGGACAGCGAACGTTACCAGACGGTCTATGCCGGGCCCTGGGGTTCCGCGGCGGCCCCCACCGCAGGGCTCCACTTTACCCGGGAACTCCTGGGACGGCTGGAAGCGGCGGGGATGGAGACAGCCTATATCACCCTGCATGTGGGGTTGGGGACTTTCCTTCCGGTGCGGGCCGAAAATATCGAAGACCATCCCATGCACGAGGAGATTTTTTCTATCGGCGAAGAAGCGGCGGATAAAATAGAGCGGGCCAAGGCGGAAAAACGGAGGATCGTTGCCGTGGGAACCACCAGTGTCCGTACCCTGGAATCGGCCTGGAAGGCCGGCCGGCTGGAACGGGGGGAGGGGAGTACTTCGATCTTTATTTACCCAGGCTATTCCTTTAAAGTGGTGGATGCCCTCTTTACCAATTTTCACACCCCCGGTTCCACCCTGCTGATGCTGGTCTCGGCCTTTGCGGGCCGGGAAAAAATCCTGGAAACCTATGCCCAGGCAGTACAGGAGAAGTACCGGTTTTTCAGTTACGGGGACGCGATGCTGATCCGGTGATGCGAGAGGAAATTTCGGTTTTTGATCAAATTTTATTAAAAAATAGCAATTTCGTAGCCCTAAGGCGAAAAATTGCACGATTTGTGAGAGAATCAACCGGATTCTCTCACAAATCTACTTCATAACCACGTAAGGGTATTAGTACATGCAATGAGAGTAACTATAATGCCGTTGATAATACCCGGAAGATATGGGTTGTTGGTAATGCGATAAATTTTTCTTGATATTATTGCGGTAGCCGGTAGAATGACCGTAATAGGGAATAGCCAAACAACGACCATGTTGGTGCTTATCCCCAGTCCCAGTTCACCGGTAATAACAAATCCGATATACTGTATCAGCAGCAAGATTGCCGGTGGTAATGTATTAAAGATAGCGACGATAACCGTGTTGATCCATTCTTTTTTGCCGATTTTGATAAAGTTAAAAGTGTTGATTGCCACTGAATTCGCCACATAAAATATAAGAAAAAGCCAAAGATAGGGAAAGAAGGCAATTCGTATTTTTTCGGCATTAAAGGCCTTAATCGCCAAAGTCCAAATCCTAAAATCGGTTTTAAAGAAAAAGCCGGCAAGAAACACCAGTTCATAAGAGACCGTTACGGTGATAAGTGCCAGGAGTAGTGTTTTACCCAGTATTGGAAGTGAAAGGATGACACCTCGTGCAGCTAAATTGACACCGTTCTTTTTTCCGTAGATCCGGTAACTTATAATCATGAGGACTATTGAAAATACTCCGCAGAATGCCGCCCACATACTTATTCCAAAAGGTGAACTTTGGGCAATACTCCATGTCTTGACGGTAGTGAAGCTGGGGAATCCGTTGAGTATCGGGACATACATTAGGGTTCCGAAAAGACATGCGGCGATTAAACCGATCCAAAACCAAAGCACAGTAGTCCTGTCCCCATCGGCGGCCGTAAGCGGCTCTTTTGCCCTTAGACTTGAGAAAAAAGGCGTAAATGACATGAGGATGGTAAAAGAGACAACAAATATACCGAATCCCACCAGTCCGAGGAGATTAAAGAATACTTTTAATTGCCAGATCTGATTTTCTGCGGCTATTGGATTGGGAACACCTAAAGATTCGGTAAAGAAGTTGATGGTGGCGATGGTAGATTGTTGGGAAAAATGAGACCAAGGATGGATGATAGCGGGATTATAAATTATACGTATGGCATCTTGCCCATCAATGGTTTTGTGGTAAAGCGTTTCAGCAGATCGTTTTTCCAGTGATGCCGGATTGGTTCCAAAATGGAGAAATGACTGAGCATTGGAATAATTGATATATTCCCGAGGAATAGTGGTGTTTCCTTTCCCGTCATCCTGACGCATAAAAAATTCGTCGTACTTAGCGGCAACTATTCCCACATCACGGCCGCCGTAAATATCGACGAACTCTCCCGTATCATTGACATAGGTAGCATCCGCACAGTTGAGGAGGACCGCTGATACTAAACGACGGGGTGCCGCATTATCTATGTTGACAGCTATATTACTGGACATACCGCCCAATGAATGTCCTGTGATCCCAATTCGCGATGAATCTACATAGGGCAAAGAATCCAGCATTTTTACCGCTTCATACATACCCAAGAGGATCCCGCCGATTTGATTGGTACTATTTTCAGAATAACCATGATTAAACATATCCATGGAAAGAACCACAAAACCCCGTCGAGAAAGTTCAACATAGTTAAGATCCTGCATCTCCCGATTGTTAAACATACCATGACTGACTACAATTCCCGGAATTGGCTTTTCAGGACTTGTACCCGCAGGAACAAACAAAAGACCACTCATCTGATAGCCCTTAGTGGTTTCCCACCGGAGATCCTTTACTATGACCTTGCCGCTGCTTGTTTGGACAAACGAAGCGCCGATTACACTTATAAGACACAATGCCAGTGCAATTATGAGCCATTTTTTTGCGTTTTTTTTCTGATTTTCCATAAAATTCTCCTTTGTTTTGAGGCAATGGCCTCTCAGATTCCTAAAACAGACCCTCTTTCTTAGAACAGGAAGAACCTCTTTTCCTGCTCAACAGCCATAAAGGTACCTTAAAGGTGATCATTATTTCCCCAAAAGTTTTTAAGATGTTTTTGCATCCTATCCACCAGCGCAAAAATCAACATGAAGATTAGTTCACCGGTAAAGCGGGAATATTTTTCATAGACATAACGCTCCTTCTTGGTGATCCATAAATAAATGTTTTTTATTCGGGAGTCTGGTTTAATACCCTGCTCCGGTTCAAATAACACAACGCCTAAGATACCAGCAAACAAGTTTGCTCCGCGGAGGTACATTTCCCGCATTCTTGGTGTTTTTTATTGCCTTTGACCAGGTATTTCGGGTAATACCCACCCTTTTCATTATATCAATCATCTTTGCATTTGAGACCTCCAATATGGATGCAATCATTTGAAATTGTGCTACCAATAACGACACATCCGAATTGAGATAGATTTGGACATATACGTATCAACACAGACATACATCCTTAATAAGGGATTTTGAAACAGGCTCAAAACATAAAAAGGGCATGACAAACCTTCTGTTTGTCATGCCCGTCCTCTTATTCTCTTGAGCACTATAAACTATGATTGCTGTTGAGCCTTTCTCAAACCCCGATTGGTGTGCCCCCAGTTCAGCGAAAAAAACTTGGAAAAGCGACAAAAAGACGACTTTTCCTGCTAAAACTGAGGTTGCTTTCCCAAAATTTCAATTCTTATTATATCAGTGAATATCCAATCTGTCAAATAAATTCGCAAAAATTTTGTAAAAATTATTAGGTACCCGCTATTGTTGCCAGATCAGGATTTTCGGATCCTGTTTGCCAAGACAAACCTGCTTAAACACGCCAAATTCCAGGGGACTTTTAGCGGTACAGCGTTTTTTGTTTTGGATTCCATATCCCTGCTCAATATCGAAAAACAGTTTCCCCTGGATCATGCGGACGCGGTTGAGATTTTGCCTGGGGTTATACCCAAGATAATCCGCCCGGATCATCAAAATAATCAATAAACCCGTGATTGGAAGGCGTGGTCCATACCCCGTCGAACCTTCGGTTCGCACTTGCTCCGGAAAATTTACTACCACCGAATATGTTGTAAAACAGTCTTTAGATCGGGGTATGGACCAAAGAACCCGCTCACCGGTTCACGTGGGAGAGTACAATAAATTTCCTATCCAACGAAGATACCGGCAAGCAAGCTTGCTTAGAGTTTGCTCCTGGGTTCTTCATTGGAAGACAGGGACCATACTGGCAAGTAAGCTTGCCCCGAAGTTTTTCATTATAATGAAACGGCCTCATTTATGTGACATTTTTCGGTGCTCCCCCCTGTTAACGATTTTTCTGTCAAATTTTCCTTGACAACAATCGATTCCCTGGTATAATCAGTTTGATATGTTCCTCTAAAATGTATAATGCTCAAGAGAATAAGAGTATGGGCATGGCAAACGCAGGGTTTGTCATGCCCATTTTTTATTGCTCCTTGGATAAAGAGGATCAGGGAAAAGCCGGCGGTAAAGCCGGAAAAAATAAAGCGGAGAAGGAGAAATTGTATGGCTAAAAAAAATGGCGGTGTTATTAAGGTGATGATCATTGCGCTCGTCATGATCCTGGTTGGTGCGATTATCGCGAACATAGCCCATACCAGCGCCGGTTTTGTCAAAATCCACGATATCAAGTATGTTACCGGGGACGGCGCGGAAATGAGGGCTTTGTTGTATGTGCCTAAAAGCGCAAGCGCGGCAAATCCTGCCCCGGTGGTTATCTCCTGTCATGGGTATAACAATACCGCCGAGGTACAGGATTTAAACTGTGTGGAACTTTCAAAACGGGGCTTCATAGTTATGGCCATAGACGCCTATGGACACGGAGGCTCAACCTTCCCCGATGAAAGAATCAACCCGGTTAACGGTGATATGGGGACCTATGCGGCGCTGCAATATATCGGTACACTGCCCTATGCCGATTCTTCCAAGGTTGGCATGGTGGGTCATTCCATGGGCGGATCCACTATTCAGGCGGGAGCCGCCAAGGCTTGGGAATTAAAGGAAACTAACCCCGATATCGTGGTCCCTATCGCGGTGCTGCCCACCTCCCAGTCTTTTTCGCTTGATGGTGATGGCAATGCCCTGTTGGCGCCCTGGCCTGTCAATATGGGTTCAATATATGGACAGTTTGATGAATGGGCCTTAAGCATGTGGGGGACCGTGAAGGGAAGCGATCTCAATACCAGCAAGACTGCCCAAGCGGGAATGGGATTCACCGATTTCCAGTATGATACTTACTATGCCTATGGAGAGAAGGTCCCCTTGGATCGCGCCGCCGCTGTCAGCGCCGCGCAACAGGGAAAACTGAGGATAGTTTATCAACCGCCCCATGATCACCCCATGATTCATTTTAACGGACGAGCGGTAGGGAACGTGGTAGACTTTTTTGATATTACCTTGACCGGAGGTAAACTGGCCTTTGTTCCCCAAAGCTGGTTTGCCAAGCAGTTAGGGACGGGTATTTCTATGATAGCCTTTTTTGTATTTATCACTTCCTTTGGCCTGTTGCTTCTCAAAACCGCTTATTTCGGCGCCATAAAACAAGCCGAACCCCAGGGGCTTACCGCTGTCACCGACGGCAAGAGCAGGCTTCGGTATATAATAATTTTTATTATAGGGCTCATTCCTGCGCCGCTCTTGTACAACTGGGCGGTAGGTTATTCCATTGATATCTTGTCCTCAGGAAGGGCAGTCAAAATACTTATGCCCGCGAGCCCGGCTTTCCCCTTGCCCTGTGTTAACGGGATTTTTGTACTCAATTTTCTTACCGGAATAATTACCGTGGCCTTGTATCTTTTTGTATTCAAGGTTTTTGCCAAAAAAGCCGGATGTACCTTTGAAAACATGGGAATAAAACTTTCCGGCAGGGGCGTGTTCCGTGCGGCGGTACTGGCGGTCTGTGTATTCGCGGCGGGTTATTTTATGTTGTCCCTCTGCGATTACTTTTTCAAAACCGATTTCCGGTTTTTTACGTTGAGCATCAAAACCCTTACTCCTCCCAAATGGGGCATATACCTTCGGTATCTGCCGTCCTTTCTTTTCTTTTTTCTGGTAAGCGCCATGAGTCAAAATACCTTTACCCGGATCAATAATCAAAGAGAAGGGATCAACATCCTGCTTATTGTCATAGCCAGTTTTGGGGGACTGCTGGTTCTGCATCTGATTGACTATATCGCCTTGATGAATACCGGCGTCAAGGTTTTCCAGTTCATTCCCTTTACCGATGGGAAAATCACCGCGGCCTTGGCCGGAGTGCTGCTATGGGGGCTTTTATTTATCCTCCCGGCGGCGGCGGTTATTTCCAGAATCTTTTTCCGGGCAACCGGGTCAATCTGGGCGGGGGCTTTTATTAATGCCCTGGTGGTAACCCTCTTTGCTATGTCGAATACGGTAGTAGCGGCCCGGGTTATTTAACCATATCCAAAGATAATGGACAACGGATCGTCCGTTATCTTTGGCGGAGATGAAACAGGGGCTGTCCGGACAGCCCCAATTCTATTCGTCGAAGGGACTAATACCCAAGAACCGGCTGACAGGGGGAAAGCAATTTGTTATTCTTTTCACCGGGGCGGTTTTGATGGCGCTTTATGACGTGAAACGCCAAAATTTACTATGCCCCCGCTGCTGTTGACAGATAGGGATTTCGGCATAATGATATATTCGGTACTTTAGATGCAGAACATATTGATAAAGAAAAAAGATATCGCCTCCCCGGAATTTTTTTATGAGATTCTTCATAGCACCCCGGTAATCCTGGCGGTAAAATCCATGGAAGGGCTGGAGAAAAGCCTCACGGGGAGCGGCAGACTCATGTTTGTGCTTTTTGGCGACATCCTTAGCATTCCCGGTATTGTCTCAAAAATCAAGGATGCGGGGAAAATCGCCCTGGTGCATATCGACCTTATTGACGGATTGACTTCCCGGGATGTTGTAGTTGATTTTATCGCGGAAAATACCCGGGCGGACGGTATCCTGTCCACCAAGACAAATCTGCTTAAACACGCCAAATCCCGGGGGCTTTTAGCGGTACAGCGTTTTTTTGTTTTGGATTCCATGTCCCTGGTCAATATCGAAAAACAGTTTCCCCTGGATCATGCAGACGCGGTTGAGATTTTGCCCGGGGTTATACCCAAGGTAATCCGAAGGATCGTCAAAATAATCAATAAACCCGTGATTGCCGGGGGACTTGTTTCGGACAAGGAAGATGTACAGCACGCCCTGGAGGCGGGGGCGGTATCGGTGTCTTCATCAAATATGGAACTTGGGTCGATTCCAAAACCCAGATTTTTTTGAGTTTTTCATTTATGCGGCATTTTATGGCGGCTCCCCTGAAATGCCTCATTTAAAAATGTTACCGGAAGCGCTTGCAAAAAAACGATATTTGTAGTATGTTTTTAATGAGCTTGTTCGGAACCTGATGTTTCCGAACAGACTTATTAAGGTTTTTGGAAACTTTTAAGGAAATCCTATTTGCTGAAGAGATTAAGAGTACAGCAAAATAGCCGGGAGGTTATTTTGCTGTACTCTTTTTTTAAGGAGAAAACATGGCGGTCACGTACGAAAGTTTTGATAAAATGGAAGCTTTTATGAAAGATGTGTTCATAAAAGCCGGAGTACCCCCTGAGGATGCGGCGGTCTGTGCTGAAATATTGATCGAGTCGGATAAGCGGGGTATTGATTCCCATGGTGTGGGCCGGTTCAAGCCTATTTATATAGATAGGATCAAGGACGGCATTCAGAATCCCCGTACCCGTTTTGAGGTAGTCCGGGAGGGACCTGCCACGGCGGTAGTTGACGGTCACGATGGTATGGGCCAGGTGATCGGGAAACGCGCCATGCAGATGGCCATTGACAAGGCAAAAAAATACGGCATGGGTATGGTGGCGGTACGCAACTCTACCCATTACGGCATCGCCGGTTATTATGCTACCATGGCTACCAAGGAGGGGATGATAGGCATAACGGGAACCAATGCCAGGCCCTCCATAGCGCCTACCTTCGGAATCGAAAATATGCTGGGTACCAATCCCTTGACCGTGGGAATTCCCACGGACGAGGATTTCCCCTTTGTGCTTGACTGCGCCACCTCAGTCTCCCAGCGGGGAAAAATAGAACACTATAACCGGATTAACAAAACCATGCCCCAGGGCTGGGTGATCAACCGGGACGGCGGCAGCGAAACCGATCCCGCCAAAGCCCTGGCGGGACTTACCGCGGGGACTTCCGCCTTGGCGCCCCTGGGCGGCCTGGGGGACGAAACCGCCGGTTATAAGGGATACGGCTACGCCACGGTGGTGGAGATCCTCTCCGCGGCCCTCCAGCAGGGACAGTTCTTGAAGGCCCTGAACGGTTTTGATCCTTCGGGTAAAAAAGTCCCCTATCACCTGGGACATTTTTTTATTGCCATTGATACTGCATCCTTTGTGGAGCCGGAGCAATTCAAAAAAACCACCGGCGATATTCTGCGGGAACTCCGGGCCTCGGAAAAGATGCCCGGTCAGGACCGGATCTATACCGCCGGTGAAAAGGAATACCTGGCCTGGCTCTCCCGGAAAGATACGGGGGTTCCCTTGAACGAAAGTCTCAAAAAAACTATCAAGGCTTTAAAAGAAGAATACCAAATGGATGCTTATAAATTTGACTTTTAATTGAACCGGTCTCAAAAACCGGCTGGCCTTGAAACCGGAGAGGGAAAAGCGGTTAAGCCCCGGACAAATTAAACCGGGGCGTTTTCCCTCCTAAATCTAATGATGCTTGGGGATGCCCGGGAAGTTGACCGCTTCCTGGGCAATGCGGACCTGCGGTCCGGCGCATTTGTTCTTGTTTCGTTGAAACGGGAGCAAATGCCGCATTAAGGAAGCTGTCCAAATAAGTTTTTCTCGCCTTTTTGGACAACCCCTTTCAAAGTCTGATGTTTTCAAACAGCCGCGGCGGCTAAAGGAGTGGTGATATGGGAAAATATGTATTGGCTTTGGATCAGGGAACCACCAGTTCCCGGGCGATCCTCTTTGACCGGGAACAGAATATAATCGGTCTGACCCAAAAGGAATTTGCCCAGATTTACCCCCGGGAGGGCTGGGTTGAACATGACCCCATGGAGATCTATTCTTCCCAATACGCGGTAATGATGGAACTTATCACCCAAAAGGATATTTCCGCCCGGGATATTGCCGCCATAGGTATCACCAACCAGCGGGAAACCACCATCCTCTGGGATAAACAAACCGGCCGGCCCATCTACAACGCTATCGTATGGCAATGCCGGCGCACCTCGGACCTCGTGGATGACCTGGTAGAAAACGGGCTGGGGGATCATATTAAAAAAACCACCGGGCTTGTACCGGATGCGTATTTTTCCGGTACCAAGATAAAATGGATCCTGGATCATGTGGAAGGCTCCCGGGACCGGGCCCGGAAAGGGGAGATCCTCTTTGGCACCGTGGATTCCTGGCTTATTTGGAAGCTCACCAACGGCCAAGGTCATGTCATGGATTATACCAATGCCAGCCGTACCATGATCTACAATATCCATAAACTCGACTGGGACGATACCCTTCTTTCCGCCCTGGACATACCCCGGGCCATGCTTCCCCAGGTATGCCCCTCGGGGATGGTCTACGGTACGGCGAATATTCAGGGGGTGGAAATCCCCATCGCCGGGGACGCGGGGGATCAGCAGGCGGCTCTTTTTGGTCAATGCTGTTTTGAGAAGGGGGAGGCGAAGAATACCTACGGTACGGGGTGTTTTTTATTGATGAATACCGGAACGGAAGCCTATGAAAGCCAAAACGGCCTTTTAACCACCCTGGCGGCGGGGGTAAGCGGCCGGGTCCAATACGCCCTGGAGGGCAGCGTTTTTGTGGGGGGCGCGGTGATCCAATGGCTCCGGGACGAGATGCGGCTCATCACCGAAAGCGCCGATGCCGGGTACTACGGGGGAAAGGTACCCGATACGGGCGGGGTCTACCTGGTCCCGGCCTTTACGGGATTGGGCGCTCCCTATTGGGATATGTACGCCCGGGGTTGTATCCTGGGTATTACCCGGGGTACCAAGCGGTACCATATTATCCGGGCGGCGGAAGAATCCATCGCCTACCAAAGCCTGGACCTGATCCGGGCCATGGAAAAGGACACGGGGACAAAAATCACGGAACTCAAGGTGGACGGAGGAGCAAGCCGGGATCATTTCCTCATGCAGTTCCAGGCGGATATTTCCGGGGCCCGGATTCGGCGGCCCCGGATTCGGGAGACCACCGCTCTGGGGGCGGCGTACCTGGCGGGGATCGCCGTAGGGTTCTGGCAGGGCATTGAGGAGGTCCGGGGTACCTGGCAGCAGGATCGGGGCTTTACCCCCCAAATGGACGAAGCCGTCCGGGAAAAACTCCTTGCGGGCTGGCACAAGGCCGTAGGAAGAAGCCGGGCTTGGGCGGAGTAACCGCGCCGGGGATAACCGTTGCGTGTTGCGCCACGTAAGAAACGAACTCTACTCAAGTCTAATTCCTGTATGGATTTAGACTTATCGCGCTATTGACACAATCACCTAAAGAATGATAAAAAATCGTCGGGAACAAGATTTTGGGATAAACCGTAAATTATGAAAAACAGGTTTCCAGAGGCGCCCTTAAGACCCTCGACTCATATTTTATGCCGGAGGCAGGGTAAACCATATTCAAACTTGAAATTACGGAGGAACAACGGATGAAAGAAGTGTACGATTTCTTGAAAAAGGGTGAAACATATTATTTGGCAACAATTGATGGTAATAAACCGCGGGTCCGGCCCTTTGGTACGGTGGATATTTTTGAAAATAAACTGTATATCCAAACAGGGAAGGTAAAAAATGTATCCAAACAAATTAAAGCCAACCCAAATGTCGAAATTTGTGCAATGCTGGGTGAAAAATGGATTCGTATAGAAGCCACTCTGGTGGAAGACGACCGGATAGAGGTAAGACGGCATATGTTAGATGCCTATCCGGTATTAAAATCGTCGTATTCGGCTGATGACGGTAATACCCAGGTTTTTTATCTTAAAAATGCCGTCGCCACTATTTCATCTTTTACGGGGGAGCCCCAAATAATTAAATTCTAGCCGGGGTATGGCCAAATAAAAGTTGCTGTTTCAGAACAGATTTTGAAACAACATCTTTAGATTTAAGAGAAAACGGGCCGGCTTACTTTTGAGCTTAACCGGATTTTCAAAGCCTTTTTAAAAACCAGCCGGATTTTTGAAAAGTTTTTTTTATCGAGGCTGTTCCAAAACTTCAGTTTTTGGAACAGCTTCCTTAGATTTGATGGAAAAACCGGGTTTTTGACCGGTTTTTCCGAGAGCCTGTTCCAAAACCGTGCGCGTTTAGCGCACAGTCAATTAGTTTTGGAACAGGCTCTATCGATAACAATTATGGAATTGGAACTTTCTGTATTTTTGATAGTATGCCCCCTTGTTTTTTTGGCAGGGCTTATAGACTCAATTGCGGGCGGGGGCGGACTTATCGC
>JAITBE010000007.1 GCA_031283755.1 Spirochaetaceae bacterium | reverse complement strand
GGAAAGGCGGGCTTTCGACCGCTTTTTCCAAAGCCTTTTTTAAACCCCGTTGGTTTAAAAAAGGCTTTTTTTTAAAAAATTTCCTTGCATATTTTAATAATAGTTATTATTATTAAAATATGTACAGGATAGAAAGGAAGCATAGCAAAAAGCGGGACGCTATCTTGAAGGCGATCCGATCCACCGCGTCCCATCCCGGGGCTCAGTGGGTGTATGACCAGCTTAAACCAACGATTCCCGGCCTTTCCCTGGGTACGGTATACCGGAATATCAACTTCTTCCAGCAGGAAGGTTTAGTGGCCTCCCTTGGCGTCGTTAACGGCGAGGAACGGTTTGACGGCGACGTAAAACCCCATCCCCATTTGGTGTGCCGCCATTGCGGCCGGGTGGCGGATCTCCCCTGCCCGGACCCCGAAACATTTAAAGCCCTTCTGGATCAAAAACTTTTGTCCCTCCGGGAGGGGAGTGGGGGAGACCGGGACTTTTTTTGTGTGGATTTCCGTTGGACTGTTTTTTACGGCCTTTGCGGTTCCTGTGCGGAACAGTATCCCCTTGAAAAAGCCGGAGATCTGTTCCAAATTTTAATATGAAAACTACGGCTTATGCCGTTGTAATTTTTTTATGGAGAGTGAAAAAATGAAGAAATGGGTTTGTTCGGTATGTGGTTATGTCCACATCGGGGATCAGCCCCCCGAGTCTTGTCCTACCTGTAAAGCGCCGGCCTCAAAGTTCAAGGAACAGGTTGAAGGAGCGTCCTTTGCCGCTGAACACGTGGTTGGGGTCGCCAAAGGAGTTGAACAGGACATTATTGATGATCTTCGGGCTAATTTTAACGGGGAATGCAGCGAAGTGGGAATGTACCTGGCCATGAGCCGGGTGGCGGAACGGGAAGGGTATCCCGAAGTCGCCGAAGCCTACAAGCGGTATGCCTTTGAGGAAGCGGAGCATGCCGCCAAATTCGCGGAACTTCTGGGGGAAGTAATTACCACCAGTACCAAAAAGAACCTGGAACTCAGGATTGAAGCGGAACACGGCGCCTGCGCCGGTAAGGTGGATGTGGCCAAACGGGCGAAGGAACGGGGCTATGATGCCATCCACGATACGGTTCATGAAATGGCCCGGGACGAGGCCCGCCACTGTGCCGGTTTTAAGGGACTGCTGAAGCGGTATTTCTAATACCCAGGTTTCGGGAAAATACCCCGGCCGCTTCGGCGGGGTATGCGGAGCCGCGGGGCCGGAAACAACCGGTTTCCCGGCCGGCTCCGGGGTCATTTGCCCGGGAGAGGAGGGCAAAAAAGCCATGGAGTTTTTCCCAAAACCTGGCCGGCCTTGGGGAAACTTCCGGAAAGACGATCCCGGGGCCGCTTTTCCTGGAGCCGATCCCGAAACCGGTCTGGTTGGGGATTGGCTCTATATTTTTATTTTTAAATTAAGTATTATGATAATATTGCAGTTCAATATTTTGAATTTAAGTTGCGATTTTAATAGTATGGTCCTGCCGGATCATCGGATTTTGAAAGAGTCTCAGTTTATATTTTCTCTTGTTGAGAGGTAGTATGCGGTCATTAGGAATAAACATCGGGTCCACGAGTTTAAAAATGGTACTGGTTGAAAAAGACGGCGCCCAGGACGAAACAAACCGGGTGGTGTGGAGCGCAGCGATCCCCCATGAAGGGGATTTTGCCGCGGCGGTGAGGAAGCTTCTCACCGAAGGCCGGATTACCGCGGGTATCCCGGCCCTGGCAACGGGGAATGAAGGCCGGTTCATGTTCAATGTCGCGGGCACCCTGGAGCCCCTCTGTGTGGAGGCGGCCCTCCGGACTTTGAAGATAAAGGCCAATGCGGTGGTCAGTATGGGGGGAGAGGACTTAGTGGTTTACTCCCTGGATGGAAACGGCAAGATCATCAACAATTTTTCCGGGAACAAATGCGCCTCCGGGACCGGAGAATTCCTTAAACAGCAGCTTGCCCGGATGGATATGACCCTGGAGGATATCGACAGGGTTCCCGACGATGCCAAGGTGTACTCTCTTTCCACCCGGTGTTCGGTGTTTATGAAAAGCGACTGTACCCACCGTTTGAACAAACGGGAGGCGACTAAAAACGATATTGTCCTCTCCCTTTCCGATGTAATGGCCGTTAAGGTTATCGACTTCCTTAAACGGGCAAAGATCAACTCCGGCCGGGTGGTATTGACCGGGGGGATCACCCTGAACCGTCATATCATCCGGTTTATCCGGGAAAAGGCCCCGCATATTGAATTTATTATCCCCGAAACAGCTCCGGTTTTTGAAGCCCTCGGCGCGGCGGTATTGGCTCCGGAATCGGGGAGTCCTCTGCCGAAGGCGGAGGAACTCCTCAAACCCAACGCGATCCGTTTCGGTTCCCTGGGGGCGTTGGCGGACTGGTGGGATAAGGTCAAGACCTTTGAAAAAAGCGACGGCAAGGTCCGCCCGGACCGGCGTTATATTCTGGGGGTGGACGGGGGGTCTACCACCACCAAGGCGTGCCTGGTGGACATGGAAACCGACGAGATCGTGGCCAGCCATTACGGCCGTACCCACGGGGACCCGGTAAAGGCCCTGAAGGAATGTTTGGGGATCATCCGGGAGAAGATACGAACCGATCTGTCCGCTGCCGGGGCGGGGGATAAAGAGGTTGATATCCGTCTGGTATCCACCACCGGTTCCTCCCGGGAAATCCTGGGGGTGTTTCTGGAGACCCCCGGAGTCTATAACGAGATCATCGCCCACTCCGTAGGGACCACCTACTTCGACCCGGAGGTGGAGACCATCTTCGAGATTGGGGGCCAGGATGCCAAATATGTGCTCCTTAAAAATTCCGTGCCCATCGACTATGCCATGAACGAAGCCTGTTCCGCGGGAACCGGCTCTTTCCTGGAGGAATCCGCCTCGGGGGATCTCTCCATCCACGCCGCCCAGGACATCGGTCCCATCGCCCTCAAGGCGGACGCCCCCTGCAAATTCGGGGAGCACTGTTCCGCCTTTATCAATTCGGATATCCGCAAGGCGGTTCAGCAGGGGGCTTCCCGGGAAAACATCACCGCGGGGATCGCCTGTTCCATAGTGGCCAACTATCTGAACCGGGTGGTGGGGAACCGTACCATCGGGGGGAAGATCTTCCTCCAGGGAGGGGTGGCCAAAAACGCGGCGGTCCCCCTGGCTTTTGCCATGATGCTGGACAAGGAGATCCTGGTTCCCCCCTCGCCGGAACTGATGGGCTGTTTCGGGGTGGCCCTTCTGGCAAAACGCAAAAACGCCGAGGGCCTTCTGGGGGAGCGGATCGTGGATATCGACGATCTTATCTGCCGGGAAATCGGCTATGAGCGGGTTTTTACCTGCCAGTCCTGCGATAACCGCTGTCCCATCCAGGTACTTAACGTCAACGGCCATAAATATATGTTTGGGGGACGGTGCAACAAATACACCAATATGCGGAAGGCGGTCAAGGACGTACCGGTCTTTGACTACGTGGAAAAGCGCCAAAGGATGCTCTTTGAAGAATACGCCGCGCCGCAGTTAGGGGTTAGCGGGGAGGAGTTAAGCGTTGAAGATAATCCCGGGGAAGTTCCCTCACTCCTCACTCCTCACTTAACCCCCCGGGACTTTGTGGTCGGCATTCCCCGGGCTTTTTCGGTTCATACCCTCTATCCCCTGTATTCCTGGTTCTTCCACGAATTGGGAATCCGGACCTTCCTCTCCACCGAGGTGGCCCATGGAGGGGTTGCCCGGGCGGAGTCCACCTACTGTTTCCCCGCTGAAATAGCCCACGGCGCGGTCCAGGACTGCCTGGACAAGGGGGCGGACTATGTGCTGCTTCCCCATTTCCGGGATATGCCCAGTTACGAAGAGGATGTTCACGCCAACTTCTGTCCCATCACCCAGAGTCTTCCCTACTATATCGAGAAGGCCTTTCCCGATGTGGACAAGAACCGCTTCCTCCCCCTGGTGGTGAGCTTTAAGTTTGGGGACGGCAAGGCCCTGGAGCTCTTTACGGAGATGACCCGGCGGCTGGGTATTGGGGAGGCGGAGACCAGGGCAGCCTTTACCAAGGCCCTGGCCAAACAAAAGGCTTATTTTGCCGCGGTGCGGAAGCTGGGGCAGCAGGCCCTGGAGGACGCCCGTAAAGCGGACCGGCCGGTAATCGCCGTCCTGGGCCGGCCCTACAATGCCTTTACCCCGGAGGCTAATATGGGGATTCCCCGGAAATTTACCACCCGGGGATATTCCATCATCCCCTTTGATATTCTTCCCTTTGAGGATCAGCGGATCTTCCCCAATATGTACTGGTATTACGGCCAGCAGGATGTAAAGTCGGCGAATTTCCTCAAAAACGAGGACAATATCTACGTTACCTATATCACCAATTTTTCCTGCGCCCCGGATTCTTTTATTCTCCATTACCTCAAGTGGGTGATGGGGCAAAAGCCTTTTCTGGTGCTGGAGCTGGACTCCCATTCGGCGGACGCCGGGGTGGATACCCGGGTGGAAGCCTTCCTGGATATCATCGACGGTTACCGGTCCAAGAAGACCGGTATTGAGGGGGAACGGTACAACAACGGATGGCGTTTTGTTTATGATCCATCTGCCGCGGCCGGCGGTGAGTCGCTCAGAATAGAAAACGATAAGACCGGGGAAAAGGTTCCCATCCGGGGCAATAAACGGGTCAAGGTACTCCTGTCCAACATGGGGGCAATTTCCACCGAATATATGGGCGCCGCGGTACGGAGCTTAGGCATCAACGCCGAAGCCCTGCCTGTGGCCACTGCCAAAACCGTACAAATCGCCCGGGCCCACGCCTCGGGAAAGGAATGTGTCCCCAGCCATTTGGTCCTGGGGAGCGCCCTTCAGTTCTTTAACAGCGAAAAGTACCGCAAGGACGAGCTTTACCTCCTCTTTGTGCCGATCACCACCGGGCCTTGCCGGACCGGTCAATACTACGTGTATTATGAAAACCTGTTTAGGGACCTGCGCCTTGAAAATGTGGTGGTTTTTATCCTCTCCGCGGATAATTCCTACACCGAATTGGGCCCGAATTTTGCCAAAGAAATGTGGAGGGGCCTGGTGCTTTCCGACTATCTCAAGGACATCCAGACCTCCCTCAAGGCCCTGGCCGCGGACCCGGAACAGGCCCAGGCGGACTATGAAAAGTCCTGGCGCAAGGTTATGGACGCGGTGGAGCATGACCCCCGGCGGATCTGGAAGGAACTGCGGCAGGTCGCGGAGGATGCGAGGAAGATACCCCTCAAACGGCAGCTCACTGACTGTCCCAGGGTCCTTATCGTGGGGGAGATCTACGTGCGCCGGGACGATTTTGCCGTGGGGGAACTCACGGATCTGATGAGTGAACGGGGAATTGTGGTCAAGGTGGCGGGGATCTCCGAATGGATCCACTACCTGGACTTTGTCCGGGAATATGCTTTAAAGAAGCTCATCAAATTAAGAAAACCGGGGACCAGGCTCTTCTCTAAACCCTGGCGGGACCTCAAAAAGCTGGAAATAGAGGAGTGGTGGAAACATTCGGTAGAGAAGAAGGTCCTCTCCATCCTGGAACCTACGGGACTTATCCCCAAAACTCCCCATGATATGCACGAGATCATGGAGAATACCCAGAAGTATTTTGTCAATCTGGAACTCAATTCGGAGATCGCCGTATCCAGCGGAGTTGCCGCCACCGCCATGGAACAGGGTTATTCGGGGATTGTGAATATTTCTCCCTTTGCCTGTCTTATCGGCCGGGTTATCGAGGGGCTTTTTACCCCCTGGGCCCGGGAACGGAACTATCCGACCCTCTCGGTGGAGGTGGACGGGAATCTCCTCCCTCCGAATATCGTAAACAAACTCAATATCTTTATGGTTAATGTCCTCCGGTTCAAAGGCAATACGGATCTTTCCGGACTTATCGATTTAGCGGGCAGTCATAACTCCCGGTTAAACGATGCGGTTCCGGCGAGCACCACCACCGCCGTCCTTTTTGAAGAAGACCAGGGTGACGGAGAGCAGGAACTGGCGGCGGTTGCCGCCGGGACGGGAGACTCCTGCGAAGGGTGTAACAGCTGTAAATAATCAACATGAAAATCAATTCCAACCTGAAATGGGCGCTGGTCCTGTCCGGAGGGGGGGCCAGAGGGTTTGTCCATATTGGTATCCTTAACGCCTTTTCCGCCCTGGGTTTTCCCCGGCCCTCTTTGGTGGTGGGGACTTCCATGGGGGCCATTGTAGGCGGGCTTTATGCCTGCGGGATGGAGAGCGCCGAGATTGCCCGGTTTGCCCTGAATGAATTCAACCTGCGAAAACATCTGGACGGGTTTGCCTATAAGTTTGACGGCCCCCTGGGTAAGGTGGTTCAGACCGGTCAAATCTTGGGGAACCTCGCTGCCCGGCCCGGAATGGATTCGGGACAGCGGATCCTGGAACTTCTGGAGGACCTCTCCGGGGGAAAAACCTTTGAGGAAACCCGGATTCCCTTCCGCTGCAACGCCGTGGATATCGTCGAGGGCAGGGAAGTGGTGCTTTCTTCCGGTTCCGTCGCCCGGGCGATGCGGGCGTCCATGTCCTTTCCCATTTTTTTTGAACCCCTCCAGGATGGAGACCGGTTTCTGGTGGACGGAGGCTTGGCCAATAATCTGCCGGTTTACATAGCCCGGGAAGCGGGGTATAAAAGGATCCTGGCGGTGGATGTGGGGGATTTTAAAATCCGTTCCCCCCAGAGCCTGCGGACCGGGATGGAGGTTCTTTTTCGGGTTTTTGACGTGACCTTTCATATTCTTAAACAGCGGGAAAAAAGGGCGTCCTTTACCATCCATGTCGGTGGTGCGGCGACTCCCTTTTCTTTTTCCCGGGCTGCTGCCATTATTCAGTTTGGGGAGCGGCTTGTCCGGGAGCAGGAAAAGACGATTCGGGCTTTTTTCAGCGCCGGCCCGGAGGCGCTTTTCATCCGGCGGCAGCACCGGGAATGCGGCATCCGGGCGGATTAGAATGCTGCGAGGCCGTCCGACAGCATTCTCTTGGTTGCGGCAGGAAGTTTGTTATGGAGGATGTCTATGCAAAGGTTGAATAAAAATATCGAAGCCTTGGTCGTTTCCTATGGCAGCTACGGCCTCGTGAATCAAACCGGCGGTTCAAACCTTCCCAGCCGGGATAGTATTGACGATATACTCCACGGCCTGGACGAGCTCATCTTCCCCGGATTCCGGGAAAACGAGGGACTGGATCATGACAATCTGCAATTTATCACCGCCGAGCGGGTTTACCACATTGCCCGGGAGCTGATCCGGGAAGTGGAAAAAAGTCTGGTTTTTTCCAACCGGAACCCCGATATTTCCAGTGGCGGAAAGAATGCCTGCGGGAGTGAAAGCTGCCATGCGGCGGCGGAACTTATCGTCAATGATTTTTTTGACGAACTACCCCAGATCCGGTACGCCCTTGCCTTGGATATGAAGGCCGCCTTTAAGGGGGACCCCGCGGCCAAAAGCACTGAAGAGGTTATCGTTTCCTACCCGGGATTCGAGGCCATTACGGTTCACCGGCTGGCCCACTTTTTTTGGGTCCGGGATGTACCCCTGATCCCCCGGATCATGAGTGAGCTGGTCCATGGCAGTACCGGCATTGATATCCATCCGGGGGCGCAAATTGGAGACTCCTTTTTTATCGACCATGGTACCGGGGTGGTCATTGGGGAAACCACGGTAATTGGAAAAAATGTCAAACTCTATCAGGGGGTAACCCTGGGGGCTCTTTCGGTAAAAAAGGAGGAGGCCGACAAAAAGCGGCACCCCACCATAGAAGACGATGTAACCATCTATTCCGGGGCTACCATCCTGGGCGGTCAGACCGTCATCGGCCGGGGTTGTACCATCGGCGGCAATGTCTGGCTTACCGAATCGGTACCCCCCTATACCATGGTTTATACCAAAACCGATCAAGAGGTAAAACCGCGGTAGTCCCGCCTGCCGCTTATAGCCGCTGGGATGGACTAACGTACCGGATACCCCCATTGTTCCTCTCCATTTCTTGGAGTACAATATGACCAGAAGGGGGCTGGGGTGAAGATCGCATTGGTACATTATCACTTGCACCGGGGGGGCGTAACTTCGGTGATATATAATCA
>JAITBE010000306.1 GCA_031283755.1 Spirochaetaceae bacterium | reverse complement strand
CTTAAAGGCGTATAAGGCCCTTTGGCCGCATACACCCTGCGCGCGTAAGCGCGGCTTTCCCGGTAAATTCAGCGCGGCGTGGCGCCCAATACAGCCACTGCCCCCAAGACTGGACCCGGCAGCTTTAGATGCCGGGTGGCGCCGCTCAGGGGTCGAAACCGAGAGAGCTTTTACGGGGCGTATAGGCCCAGCGGCCGCATACACCTTGCGCGCGTAAGCGCGGCTTTCCCGGTAAATTCAGCGCGGCGTGGCGCCGTCCCTCCGACCCGATTCCCCCAAACCCTCCACAACGCCGTAGACTACGGTCCCCGCCGGGCAGCGCCATCCAATCGCCCACACTCTTCCCCATCCTAAGCGAACGCCCTTTTGCCCCACCCGGCCAATAGGGCGGGGGGCGGCGGCAATTCCCTTCGCGAGCGTCTCTGGAATTCCCTGCCGGAGGAGACCTCGGGCTCCGCAGGCAGACTCTACCGGCTAGTGAACGGGGAATTGCCCCACCCCCCTGGCCTTTAACAGTTTAGCGCAAACACCCGCAACGCCGACATCCCGGTCACCGCCGGGCAGCGCCCCCCACCCGCCGGCCTCTTCCCCCATCCAAAGCAGCGCGGCTATTTTTGCCGCTACCGGGAAAGCCCGCGGGGGAGCGGGAATTCGCCGAGAACGCGTCGTGAATTCCCTGCCGGAGGAGACCCAAGGAACCGTAGGTTCCCGGGGCTCCGCAGGCAGACTCTACAGGTTAGTGAACGGGGAATTGCCGCTCCCCCGCGGGTCTTCGCCGATAAAGCTCAAAAATAGCCGCGCTGAGTCCGGCATTGCAGGGCTGCTTATTTTAGTTTATCATAATAGCATGATGGCAAAGCGATTTACCGTCCTGGATCTGATAGATATTGACCTTAAGGAACACAATTCCCTCAACCTCCACTGTATCGGCGGCAGAAAGGGGCTTGCCCGGGAGATCAGTATCCCCGACATTAACCGGCCGGGACTTGCCCTGTCGGGGTTTTATGAATCCTTTGCTTCCGAGCGGATCCAGCTTTTTGGCCGGGGGGAGGTTGCGTACCTCCGTAAAATGGCCGGGGAGGATAAAGTTGAAAATATCAAACAGATGTTTTCTTTCCCCATACCCTGTTGCATCTTTACCCACAACCTGACCCCGGACCGGAATTTTTTTGGGGAAGCCGAGCGGGCCCAGTGCCCGATACTCCAGACCGATTTGACGACCACTGATTTTCATGCCCGGTTGATGCGGATTCTTTTGGATATTTTTGCCCCGGAGCGAAGCATCCACGGGGTCCTGGTGGAGGTATACGGCCTGGGAATCCTCATCCTGGGCGACTCCGGGGTAGGAAAAAGCGAGACCGCCCTGGAATTGATCAAACTGGGCCACCGGCTTGTGGCGGACGATGTGGTGGAAATCCGTTGTGTCAGCGGCAATATATTGATAGGTACCGGGGCAAACCGGATCATCGGACATCACATGGAGATCCGGGGCCTGGGGATCATCAATATTACCCATCTTTTTGGCGTGGGGGCCATCAGGGACCGGAAACAGATCCAATTGGTGGTGGAATTAGAAGTCTGGGATTCAAAAAAAACCTATGACCGCCTGGGGATAGAGGAAAAATACATGGAGATCCTGGGAGTCAGCATCCCGAAATTGGAGATCCCCGTCAAACCCGGCCGGAACGTACCCATCATCATAGAAACCGCCGCTATGAATGAACGGCTCAAAAAGATGGGGTACAATTCGGCAAAAGAATTCAACAGGAACATCCTCAAATGGATAGAAAGCGATCAGGCCAGGTCAGTGTACTTTGGGCAGGAAGATATCATCTGACGGCGGGTTTTGGTTGAGCCGCCGGCGAAGAATTTAAGGCCTTTTCAAAACCGGGTTTACCGGACCGGGGTTTTGAAAAAAGTTTTTTATGGAACCAATTCCAAAACCGGAGTTTGGTTCTTGGTATAGGAATAGACAATGGTTGAACAGATTATAACCGTAACAAACAGGGCCGGAATTCATGCCCGGCCGGCAGCCCTTCTGGTCCAGATCGCGAAGGATTTTTCCTCGGCGATCTATCTGGAAAAGGACAATGACCGGATCAACGGAAAATCGATCATGGGAATTATCACCCTGGGGGCGGCTTATGGGACCAAAATAAAAATTATTACCGAAGGGGAGGATGAACAGGCAGCGGCCGATGCCTTAGTCCGCTTGTTTGAATCTAAATTTGCGGAAGAATGAGGAAAGGATGAAAACGGTCCGAACCCATACAAGGCATTCTTTTATCACGGTTCGGAGTTTAATCTTAATCTACCTCCTCCTCTGTGTTTTAACCGTATTTTTTGCCAAAACCTTTTTTATCGATATTTTCCAGCAAGGCAGCCTCCCGGAAGTTCTTACCTTTATCATTTTTCTTACCATCCCCGCGGTTTTGCTGGTGTTTTTAGCTTTTTCCGTTCAAAGCCTCGTCAGGGACATTTTTGCCCGCCGGATGGGAAGCAGGTTTCAGGCCCGGCTCCTGGGGTATTTTGCCATTACCGTTCTGTTCACCGTCGCGCCGGTCATGGTGGTCACCGTCCAGTCGGTATACGAGCTGGCCCGGTTCTGGCGGACCTTCCATGTCGAGGAGTCCCTGCGGGAAGCCCAAAAGATGACCCTGGAAAGTTATTCCTTTCAGATGGAAAAACTGGAAAACCTGGTGCAGGGTAATGATTTTGGCCCCCTGATGACTCTTGCCGGGGCGCCGGATGCCGGCGGGGAAGAGCTGGCGGCCCGCCTCAAAAGTATCGCCGAAGAACTAACGGCGGCTCAGGATTTTCGTTTGCAGGCGGACGGAACCTGGCAGCCGGGGGCTTTTGTCGGGGATTGGGAACGGGAACTCAAATTACCCCCGGGAACCCAGCCGGGCTTTGTGTCCCGGGAAATACCCCGGGATACGGATGTGATCCGGTATATTGTATACCCTGAAAAAAACACCCTCCGGGTTATCAGTTACAGCCTGGGGGAAGGATTCGATCGGGGCATAACCCTGGTTGAGGAGGATCTGGGCCGTTTTAGTCTTATTTCCTCCCTGGGACCCAATTTAAAATCCCTCCTGGGATTGTATCTGGGGGCATTTATTTTTCCCATCCTGCTGATGACCGTTATTATCACCCTTTCCTTTGCCTCAAGGATAACCCAGCCCCTGGCGGAACTGACGGAAGCTACCCGGAGGGTCGCGGAGGGGGATTTTTCCATTCAAATATTGGCCCGCCCCGAGGATGAGTTGGGGGTCCTGGTTCAGTCCTTCAACGCCATGGTACGGGACCTGGAAAAGTCCCAGGCCGCCCTGGTACGGGCGGAAAAAATATCCATCTGGCAGAACATGGCCCAGCAGCTTGCCCATGAGATAAAAAATCCCCTTACCCCCATAAAACTTTCGGCGGAACGGGTTTTGCGGCGTTGGAAAAATGAACCCGGGCGGATCGACGAGATTCTGGAAAATTCCATGGTGGCCATCATCCAGGAAGTAGAGGGCCTATCCACCCTGCTTAACGAATTCAGAACCCTTTCGCGGCCCATGGAACATAGCCTTTCCTGGACAAAACTGCGGGACCTGGTGGAAGAAACCATCATCCCCTATCACAGCTCCTTTCCCGAGGTGCAGTTTGATATTGATCAGGTGGGAACTGATATTTCGGTAAAAATAGACCGGCGGCATTTTACCCAGGTCCTTACCAACCTCATCATCAACGGCATCGATGCCATGGACAGAAACGGGCTGATACAAATCCGGACGGATCTAGTCAAAAAGCGGGAAAGCCGTTATTGTAGATTAAGTATTCGGGATACGGGAAAAGGTATCAGCGAAAAGGAAGGTTCCCAGGTTTTTACCCCCTATTTTACTACCAAAGAATCCGGGACTGGATTGGGGCTGCCCATTGTGGAGCGAATTGTGAACGACCACGGGGGGTCCATTTGGTTTAACTCAGCGGAAGGGATGGGAACGACCTTTTTTATCGACATACCTATAGATGAACCGGTTGTTTTCCCGGAAAAAGGCGCTGATAGTGACAAAGATCCTTATCATTGACGATGAACCGGGAATCCGGAGAACCCTCGCTTCGATCATGGAAGATGAACATTACACCGTATTTACCGCGGAAGACGCCGTATTGGGGCTGGAGATTTTACAGTCCGAGCCGGTTAACCTGGTTTTTTTGGATGTGATGCTTCCTAAGATGGGGGGCATGGAGGCCCTGGAACGGATCCGCACGGGCTGGCCCGATCTTGAAGTAGTGGTCATATCCGGACACGCCAACGTGGATATGGCGGTACGGGCGGTAAAACTGGGGGCCTTTGATTTTCTGGAAAAACCCCTTTCCCTGGATAAGGTCCTGACCCTTTGCCGGAATGTCCTTACCCTGCAAAAATTACGGGAAGAAAACCGGGACCTGAAAAAGAATTTTCTAAGCAAGGATGAGATTATAGGACTCAGCCCCCAGATAGAGGAGGTCCGGGGCAGGATCAAACAGGCCGCCCAAAGCGACGCCCGGATCCTCATCTATGGGGAAAACGGCACCGGCAAAGAACTGGCGGCCCGGGCCATCCACCGCGGTTCAGCCCGGGCGGGAAAGGCCTTTGTGGAGGTCAACTGCGCCGCCATACCGGACACCCTTATTGAAAGCGAACTGTTCGGCCATGAAAAGGGAGCCTTTACCGATGCGGTTTCCACCCGCAAGGGCCGGTTTGAGTTAGCCCACGGGGGGACCCTTTTTTTAGACGAAATTGGGGATATGTCCCTGGCCGCCCAGTCCAAGATGCTGCGGGCCATTCAGGAGCAGCAGATCCAGCGGGTCGGGGGGGAAAAAACCATAATCACCGATGTCCGCATCATCGCCGCCACCAATAAGGACCTGGAAGCGGAATGTAAAGAAGGCCGGTTCCGGCAGGACCTTTTTTTTCGCCTCAACGTGATCCCCATAGTTATGCCCGCTTTACGGGAAAGAAAGGTGGATATCCCGGTATTACTCTTCCATTTTTTAACGGAACTGAGCGGCATAAACTATGAACTGACCGATGAGGCCCGGGACGCGCTTTTAGCCTACCCGTGGCCGGGCAATATCCGGGAGCTCAAGAACCTTGCCGAACGGATCGCGGTGATGTGGGATGACGAACATATCAGCCTCAAGGCCATCCGGGAACTCCTCCGGTGGACTCCAATGGAGGATACGCCGGCCCTGCCGGAAACGCCTTTTTTACCCGCGGATCAGGGCCCTTTCCCTTCAAACATATTTCATTTAAAATATAATGAAGCGAAAGAACTATTTGAAAAATATTATTTAGAGTTCCAATTATCGCAAAACAACGGGGTCATTGCCCGGGCGGCGGAAGCTATTGGTATATATCCAAGTAATTTACATGTTAAATTACGCAAATATAACATATTGAGGACGGAACGATGAAGGAGCTTACCCAGCGCCAACGGGAGGTAATAGGCTTTATTGCGGAGTACATCAGAGGTCATACCTATCCTCCTACTATCAGGGAGATAGCGGATTATTTTTCCATATCGGTTAAGGCGGCCCATGATCATGTGTCGGCTATGAAAAAAAAAGGCTGGCTGCGGAACGGAGACAAGCGGTCCCGGACTATTGAACTTACCCACCGGGAAGAAGAGGATCCCCTGGAAAACCTGGTGGAAATCCCCTTTTTGGGAACCGTTGCCGCGGGCCAGCCCATTTTGGCCGAGGAATACCGGGACGGCACGATAATCATGCACCGTTCTCATCTGAAAAAAAACCGGGATTATTTTGCCCTGCGGGTTAAAGGGGATTCCATGGAGGGCGCCGGTATCATGGATGGAGATACGGCCATTATCGAAAAAACGGAAACCGCCCGGAACGGTGAAATCGTGGTGGCGCTGCTCGATGATGCGGCCACCTTAAAACGTTTTTATAAGGAATCGGCCCGGATCCTTTTACAGCCGGAAAATCCCAAATATCCGCCGATTTATACCCAGGATGCCCGGATCCTGGGCCGTCTTGCCTATACCATCCGTTCCTATTGATATGGCGAAGGGTAAGTGCCTTCTGTTTCTTGGACCGGAAATCGGTGAAAAACAGGATGCCGTTAACGAGATCCGGCGGCAAATGACCGCCGCCGCCGGATCCCCTCCGGAGGAAATCTCTTTTTACGCCGGGGAAACCCCGCTTCCGGAGATCCTCTCCCTGTTACGGAACGGTTCTCTTTTTTCCGACTCCCGGCTGATTTTTATTAAAAATGCCGAATTCCTTAAAAAAAAAGAAGAAATCGAGTCTCTGGCCGCGTATATCCGGGCGCCGCAGAACAACACGACCCTTATTTTTATGTCCGAGAATTCCGGGGTGGCCAAGGGCCTGGAACAGGCCTTTGCCGCCGGGGCCAAGCGGATCTTTTGGGAGCTTTTTGAGAACCGGAAAACCGAATGGGTGGCGTCTTTTTTCAGGCGGGCGGGGTACAACATCGGCGAAGACGCCGTAGAAACTATCCTGGAAATGGTGGAGAACAATACCGGCGCCTTGGGGCGGGAATGTTCCCGGCTTATGCTTTTTCTGGATAAGGAGAAACCTTTCACCGGGGAGGATGTGGAACGATGGCTTTCCCATACCCGGGAAGAGTCCGCTTTTTCCCTTTTTTCCCGGATAGCCCAGGGAGACCTGCCGAAAAGCATCGAGATCCTCCATACCCTCCTGGCTGCCAAGCAGCCGTCCGTCTCCATTCTGGCGGCTCTGACCTGGTGCTTTAGAAAACTCAGGGATTATCGCCAATTGATAAATTCGGGATGGACTTCGGAGGTGGAATTCAAGAAAATCGGCCTGGGATCTTCCAAGGTCCGGCAGGATTACGCCGAAGCGGCCCGCCGTTTTTCCCAGGTGGATGCGGTCCTGTCCCTGATCGCGGAATTTGAGGTACTCCTCCGTTCCGCCGGTTCCGCCCCGGAACTTATCCTTTGGGACCTCCTGTTGTGCCGTCTCATCCGGAACCCCGGCAGTCCCCGGGAAAAATGGCTATATTACTGAGGTTTTCAAAATCATGGCCCTGCCAGACCATCGGAATTTGAAAAAGCCTCTAATGAGCCTCCGCAGGGCAAGCCTGCGGTATCTTAGGCGTTGCGTTACTTTGAACGGAGGCTCGTTCGATAGGAAGTTTATAGTATCGTCTGGTTTAATACCAAATTTTTGTGGGCGTTGCGTCATTTGAGCCGGAGCAAGCTCCGGGATTAAACCAGGCTTTCGAATGAAAATATTCTTACGATTGCCCAGAGAATGGAGGCTCTATGAAAAAATATTATCCCGGAATTCCCCCCCAAATTTCAGGGTTGGGGAAATCGGGCCGTAAGTCCCTTTTCTCTTGGCCGGCCAAATTTGGGGAGCGGCTTCCTATTCTTTTCATTTTTTTGGTGGTTTTGCTTTTTGCTTCCTGCCTTTCCCCGTCTTTTTCTACCGGTGATTCCCGGCGGATCCCGGCGGATTTTTTCGGCATCATCCCCGGCGGACAGGGCCCCCTTTCCCGGGAGCATGAATTCCTGGATGAACTGGGGGTGGTATGGATGCGGAACACCTTTTACTGGAGCGATATAGAGCGCCGGCCGGGGGAATGGGATTTTGCACGGTATGACGAATATGTGGAGGAGGGCAAAAAGGCCGGAAGAAAAATTCTGGCTATTTTAGCCTATGATACCTCCTGGATTTATGAGGATAATAAACGCCGGCGGAATATTACCCCGGAACGGCTGCCCCACTACCTCCGGTATGTGGAAGCGGTGGTCCGCCGGTATCAGGGGAAGATCGACGCCTATGAGATATGGAACGAACCGAACTGGGTTTTCTGGAAGGGGACTGATCAAGACTTTTTTGAGCTTTCCAGGGCGGCCTTGCAAAAGATCCGGGAGCTTGACCCCCCGGTAAAAATCGTGGCCGGCTCTTTTTCCTGGGTGCCGAAAAAGTTTATCCGGGATATGTTCGACGCCGGGGCCCTGGACGGGGCCGATGCCGTCTCCTTCCATCCCTATGGGGTAAACCCGGAAAGTTCCCTCAAGCAGTATGACCGTTTTGCAAAGGTTTTAGCTGAAAAGGGCTATACCGGGGAGATCTGGGTTACCGAAGTCGGATATCCCACCGACGGTTATTACCCCACCAGGGTGCCGGAAGCGGTTTTCCCCGAATATGTGGTAAAGACCTTAGCGGGCCTGGCGGTCCGGGGGGCCCATACCGTCTTTTGGTATGAGCTTACCGGCGCCTACTTCGGGGGCAAAGAACCCAACCGGGTCAATTCGGAATACTTTTTTGGGCTGGCCAATCCCGATTACACCCCCCGGGTCGGGGTCGCCGCCTATACCCTTTGCGGCCGGTATATAGCCGGCGCCGAATACCGGCCGGAGCTTCCGGTCCGGGAAAATCTGCCCCCGGCGGTGGAAACCCTCTACTTCCGGGGGGAGGGCGGCCTTTCCACCCTGATCCTCTGGAACAGCGGGAAAAGTCCCCTGCCTCTGCGGGTCAAGCTCCCCGGTTCGGCGCAGACCCTCCACGACATTGTTTCCGGCGAAGGCCGGGCCCTTCCCGAAGAAACGGAGCTTCTCCTTGATACGGCTCCGCAATTTTTTACTTGGCAGTCCGGGCCGGCGGGAGCCCTTCCGCCGGTGGCGGCCAGGCGGTAAGCAGATGTTTTCCGTCATCCTGATCGCCTTCAGCCTCTCCATGGACGCCTTTACCATATCCCTGAGCGCCGGGATCAGCATCCGGGGCCTGCGGCGGTTCTATATGGTGCGGGCCGCTTTTTTTTTCGGTCTTTTTCAGTTCATCATGCCCCTGCTGGGATGGTATTTGGGCAAAACCGTACAGGCCTATATTGAGGTCTATGATCATTGGATCGCCTTTGGCCTTTTGGCATTTATCGGCGGCAAGATGTTTGTCGAGGGCTTTAACCGAAAGGACCCGGCCCGGCAAGGGGACGAGCCCGGAAAACCGGCCGAGGATATCCGGAGCCTGGCCCCCCTTTTGGCGCTCTCCCTGGCCACCAGCATTGATGCCCTGGCCGTGGGTATTTCCTTTACTGTCCTGGGTCAGGGGATCTGGTTTTCCGCCGCCCTCATCGGCGGCATCACCTTTTTAGTGTGCCTTACCGGCTTTGGCTTTGGCAAACGCCTGGGCCGCCTCTTTGGAAAATGGGCCGAGCGGGCCGGGGGCCTCATACTCATCGCCATAGGACTCAAGATTCTCCTGGATCACCTCCTCGGCAGTCCGGCATTTTGATCCTTATCGACGAATTCCCGTGGGGGCGGGGCAATTGCCCGGCGGGGGCTAGACGATCGTGGCTTTTGTCTACGCACGCTTTGGCTTCGGCCTTTTACCTTTATCGATCCGTGTTACCGTTCTTTGGCCTCTCGCCGTGTTACCTTTTTGGGGAGACGCGCTCAACATTTCGCGCGCTGTCCTTTGGCGGGTTTTTTGTATCACGTCGTGCGCCCCCACCGGGCAATTGCCCCGCCCCCACGGGCTTTTGTCGGGAAAAGGCAAAATGCCGCCCTGGCTTACGCGGGGGAAGAAGCCGGGGGATGGGAGGCGTTGCCCTGCGGGGACCGGAGGCGACGGCGTTGCGGGGATCGCAATGAACCGAGCGCGTGCGGCTTAATTTCCGCTCCCCAGCGGGCTTCAGCGGGTAAGAACAAAATGCCGCCCTGGCTTACGCGGGGGAAGATGCCGAGGGATGGGAGGCGTTGCCCCGCGGGGACCGGGATGACGGCGTTGCGGGGATCGCAATGAACCGGGTGGCAAAACGGAGTCAGGCATCTTTGGGGTCTGACCCTAATACCGTCCGATACC
>JAITBE010000187.1 GCA_031283755.1 Spirochaetaceae bacterium | reverse complement strand
CGCTTCCCCGAAGGTTACGAATACGGCCTTGCCGTGGCCGTGGGTTATGCCGCCGACGAGGGTAAACCCCACGAGATCGATGTAAGCAAGCTGAGTTATATCTGAACTTTTCCGGCTCGTCGCCATCGTTGATAATATTAACCAGATAGTCCTTCAACCCGGCCTGATCTAAATTATGTAACGGTGGGCTCTACTACCATTTGTTGTTGGCGTTGCCAACTCTAACCACCCTAAATCCCCCACGAGCCGGTGAGCGGGTTCTTGGGTATCTTGTAAGCGTTGCTTTGTTTGAGCCGGAGCAGAGCTCCGGGGTATTAAACCAGACGCTCGAATAAGGTATTGCACCGGTTTCAAAACCAAACCGGGTTGAAACCGGCTCGCTGACATTTTGAAAGAACCTCATGATAGTCTCCCAATATTGTATTTTTTTTCTTCGACTCCCGTATCAACCTGGCTTAAATCCGTCGTGGATATTTGCAACAGTTTCCGCAGTTCCTCCAGGGTTTTTGGCCCTTCGACCGCTTCCTTTAGGTTAATAACCGCAAAAAGCCGGATCGTCTCCTGTTTTCCCTTTACCTGTACCGGGGGCATTTCCTCGGTGATAAGACGCTCCCCGATAAGTTTCCAGGTATTTTCCGTGATCAGGATATCCGTCCCCAGGGGTTTGTTCAGGGCCTCAGTCCGGCCCGCGAGGTTGACCGCATCTCCTATCACCGTGTATTCCATTCGCCGCTCGCTCCCAATCTGTCCCGCCGTAACAATCCCGGTGTTGATCCCGCAGCCGATACGGATAGACGGGTTCTCGCCGGGACCGGCGGTCAAGTTCATTTCCCAAAGAACCCGGCGCATTAACAGGCTGGTTTTAACGCAGTTGAAAGCATCCTCCTCCACGGACCCCGAGGTATAGGCGGTTCCCCAATGGGCCATCAGCCCGTCGCCGATAAACTTGTCCACCACCCCGCCGGTTTCTTCTACACACTCCACCATCCGGGTAAAATAATTATTAAGCCAGGCGACAATTTTGTCGGAAGCCCCGGTTCTGGAGATTTTGGAAATGATCTCCGATTTTTCCGTAAAGTTCCTGATGTCGGAAAAAAAGATCGTCGCGTGTTTCGAGAGGCCCCCGGGTTTGATCTCCCCCCGCATGGCCCGGACCGCGATTTCCCGGTTAGTAAATCGCCCAAAAATCCCCAGGGCTTGACTCATCCTGCCGAAGCTTTCGGTTAACGCCCCGATCTCATCCCGGCTCCGCGTCCGCAGGAAGACCTCAAATTTTCCCCTTTCGATCTGCTCCGCCGCCCCGGCCAGGGTCTTTATGGGCCTGCTGATGGAATTGGAAAAGATTCGGATAAAAATTATAGAAGCGAACAGCACCGCCAGGGTCAGATAGATGTTTCGCCTGGTGGTGGCAACAACCCCCTCAAAAACTACCCCGGATTCCATGATGGTAATCACCGCCGCGTTGGCCAGGGACAGTTTGGTAAAGGCCCCGAAATACCTTTTCCCGTCCTCGCCGGTGTAAAGGCTCTGTCTGCTTTGTTCCGAATCTTCCCGCATAGCCTTTATAAAGGGGTCGTTCCCCAGGTTGACCCCGGTCTGTTCCAGGTCATGGTTCGGATGGACCAGCACATCCCCGTCACCGTTGATCATAAAGGATGAATTGATCCCGGTCCCAAAGGCGTCGCTTAATGATTCCGGGGAGAAAAACAGCGCCACCCCTTCCTCCGTCCCGCTGATCTGCCGGGGACAAAACATGACCAAAAGGGAAGTCCCCGCGGCGGGGGTGCTGTTAAGGATGAAGGTTTCCCCCCGCAGCACCCGTTCCGCCGTACCGGAGGCGGCCGCGAGAAAACGTTCCGGAAAGCCGGAATCAAGCTCGTTGGACAGAAAAAACCGGTTGTTTATCCGCAGGGTGAACGGGGAAACAGCCCCCCCCGCTTCCTGATTTTCGCCCCCGGGATTGCCGGCCCGGCGGATAACCGCAATCGCCGCTATATCCTGGTTCCGATCAAAAAAGAAGGCCTCCGCCTGCCGGGAAAAGGCCGGGGAATCCCCCCCCGCCGAAAGGATATCCAGCAGTACCAGGGTGTTGGAAAGGATCGTGGTCAGCCTGTTTTCCGCCTCCGCCGCCGACCGCAGATTGATGGTAAAGTTGTTTTCCTCTGCGGTGATCTGTACGTCGTTGGAAACCATCACCGACACCAAGACAGTGATCAGGGACAAAGAAAAAAGCAAGAGCGCCGTAATAATAACCCCTAATTTAAACCCGATGGGATACGATATCTTTCCCCTTCCAGCGGTTTCTGGAGTTCTCGGCTTCTTCACTTGTAACCGTCTCCCTTTTTTGATTAGAAGACCGGGTCCATACCCCGGTCTTGCTCCGGAAAATTTATCACCACTGAAAATATTACGGCCTGATTTTCAGATCGAGGTATGGACCAAGAACCCGCTCACCAGTTCGCGGGGGAGAATACAATAAATTTCTTCTCCAACAAAGATACTCAGATACTTGCTCCTGGGCTCTTCATTTTTTCATATTATATCTTATTTTTACAAAATATACTATATTTCTACCAAACAAGCACATGTAAATAAGTCGAACCGGGTCCGTCGGAGGGGAACCGGTTCAGCCGGGGGTTTTTATGGAAATAGATTTAGACAAGATCCGAAGGTATTTTTCCGCCGACCGTTTTGCCGCATTGGCGGGTATCGTGATTGATTCCGCCGGGGAGGATCAGGTGGAATGTTCCATGGAAATCACCGATAAACACCGGAATGCCGGGGGCGCGGTCCAGGGAGGGGCGATTTTTACCCTCGCCGATTTGGCCTTTGCGGTCCATTCAAACCTGGACCTGGCCTGCGGCAGCGCCGATCGGGGCATTACCGTCGGCCAGTCCTGCAGCATTTCTTTCCTGAAAGGCACCCGGGGCAAACGCCTTATTGCCCAATCCACCTGTCTTTCCCAAGGAAAAAACATCTCGGTATACCGTATCACCATCAAAGACGATCTCGGCGTCCTTATCGCAGAGATGCACGGCAACGGCTTTACCACGGTTAAGCGGTGAATGATAACGCCTTCCGCTTTGCGCGTTCGCGCCCTTCGATTCCCGGCTTGTGTCAGTAATGTTACTTCTTTCAGCCAAGACCGGGAATCGAATCCGGAACCTGTGCATTACGAGTGAAGGTTACCTTTAGTTTGCACTATTTTCCATTGGTCTATGATAGACTGTAATCTTGCTATTGTATTGACAACAGCAGGCTTATTGAGTATCCTTACTTTAGGAGGATTTTATGACAAACGCGACGATTCAAATCCGAACCGATGCCGAGGTTAAAGAAGCGGCGGATTCCATCTTTAACCGGCTGGGGATCACGATGTCGGATGGAATTAATATCTTTCTCCGGCAGGTTCAGATCCATCAGGGGTTTCCCTTTGCGGTCCGCTTAAACCCGCAGCCCCTGAGCGGAAGCAAAGCGGAAACCGTTGAGGAACGCCTCGCCTATATCCGCAGTATGCACGGAAAATTTAAAGATTACCAATTTTCCAGTGAACGGCTTTTTGAGGAACGGCAGCGCGACAAGGAACGTGAAAATGCAAAATGGCTGCGTTCTTGACGCTTGCGCCCTGATTGCCTACTTCAAAGACGAGGAAGGTTGGGAAGCGGTACAGGATCTGCTGGAACGCGCCGGGCAAAACGAAGTAAACCTTTTGATGAGTAAATATAACTTATTGGAGATTTATTATGGTTTTTATCGCGCAGATGGAAAAGATCGAGCCGAACAGGTCCTTGAAACAGCAACAAATTTACCGATTCAAATTATTGACGAATTAAGTGATGTCGTCTTTCGGGAGGCAGGCCGGCTCAAAGCCGTTTACGACATTTCGCTTGCGGACGCGGTGGCGCTTGGGCTCGCATCGGCCTGTGAAACCCCCCTGGTAACGTCAGACCACCACGAGATTTCCGCTATTGAAAAGGCCGAGAACATCACCATCCACCGGTTCCGGTAAGCGTTTAGTAGAATTCAATGCATCCAGATCGAGTGGTCTCATATTCATTCCATTCCTCGCTCTAAAAATGAGCCTCCCCGGAAGCAGAGCTTCGGGGTATTAAACCAGACTCTCGAATAAATCACCCGCATCAAAATCAATTTCCAGACTACCCATGGCATCCTCAAGATGAGCGGCCTTTGAGGGGCCAATAAGCGGAACCATGGTACAGCCCTGCGCGAAATAAAAACCAAGGAGTATCTGGGAAATAGACGCATGATACTTTTCCCGGAGGTTTTTTATCTTTTTGGCGATCTCCATGTTTTTAGGTGTATAATAGGGGCTGGTCTTTAACTCCTCCTCTTTGCCTGCCTCAAGCCGGTGGAAAAACCCGCCGCAAGTTCCGAAGTAAGGCATGGCGGTATTATCCTGGTGTTCCAAATGGTAGCGGAGCATAGCCTCGTCCATGGCAGCCATGGTATCATCACCAAAGGGGTTCATATATTTGCTGGCAATATTAAAAAGCATTTGATTGGCAATAAACCCCCGGAGGCTATGCTCCTTCGCATAGGTATCAGCCTCAAGCATACGTCCGGTTTTCCAGTTTGAGCAGCCGTAATAGCGTATCTTGCCCGCCTTACGAAACCCCTCCATCCGATCCAGAAGTTCCCCGGCGGACTGTCCGATGTCGTCACGATGATAAAAGTAGATGTCTATAAGGTCAACGCCCAATGTTTTCAGGCTTAAATCCAGATCGTGTTCCATATCCTCCTGCCCCATGCGGCTTGCGTACATACTGTCCATATTCGGATGTCCTCCCTTAGTGACGAGGACTATTTTGTTCCGCTTGCCCCCGCGGCGCAGCCAGTCGCCGATGACACGCTCGCTCCGCCCCTTCTCCGGGGAGACCCAATCGGAATAAACCCGGGCGGTATCAATCATGTTACCCCCCAGATCCAAAAATTGATCAAACAGGCGGTCAGCGTCACTACCGTCGTAGGCAAGTCCCGCATTTGCGGTACCCAAGGCTATGGGGAAGACCGTTAATTCAGTATTCGGAAGCTGAATCATCTTTTTCACCATTTTTATTCTCCTATATATTTTTCGAGGTTCATCTTTAATATAGGAAGCAAACGGATCGGTAGTTTTATGCCTCCACCGGTTCCCTCTGCTTCTGAAAATCAATTTCAATATGAGCTATTTGTTCCTTGAAAACCAATACCAAAAAGAAAGAGACAAACACCGGGATGATCATCATCCGCCACATAACTGCATAGCCAAACCGCCCCGCAAAGAATCCGGGGGTTTACCAATTTTAATGAATTACGTTAGCCAAGACCGGGAATCGCCCTCCAACCCTCGACATCCCTGTCCGGGTTTCCGGGCCGGGGCGCTCACTGGCGGCGCACATCCTGTGCGCCTTCCGCTTTGCGCGTTCGCGCCCTTCGATTCCCGGCTTGTGTCAGTAATGTTACTTCTTTTAGCCAAG